>NZ_JBQJIK010000072.1:0-44188 GCF_052078665.1 Inquilinus sp. CA228
CGGGCTCCGCGCCGGGGCCGGCGCCGACCATCACGCTGCCCGGGGCCGTCGCAACGACGCCGGGCGCGGCCGCGCCGATGGGCGGCACGCCGCTCAACACCGTGCCGTCGGCCGCAAGCGGGCTGGCGGTGCAGCCCCTGCCGCCGCCGGGCGGCGCCGCCGCGCCGGTGGTGCCGGGCACCGTCCCGCCCGCCGGCGCCGTGACCGGCCCGACCGCGGTGTCGCCGACGACCGGCGCCCCGACCTCGATCGTGCCGAGGCCTCCGCCCACGACGGTGCCGCCGGTCGCCAGCGCCACCGTGCCGCCGGCCGCCGCCTCGACCCAGCCCTCGCGGGGCTCCGGCCACTTCGCCTGGCCGGTGGCCGGCTCGGTGATCGCCGGATACAACGCCCCGATCGCCGGCAAGCCGAACCAGGGCATCAACATCTCCGCCCCGGCCGGCACGCCGATCAAGGCGGCCGGCCCCGGCACCGTCGCCTATGCCGGCAACGAGCTGCGCGGCTACGGCAATCTGGTGCTGATCCAGCATGGCGACGGGCTGGTCACCGCCTATGCCCATGCCGCGTCGCTGTCGGTGAAGAAGGGCGACACGGTCACCGCCGGCCAGACCATCGGCACGGTCGGCCAGACCGGCGCGGTCGACGCGCCGCAGCTGCATTTCGAGGTGCGCAAGAACAGCGCGCCGGTCGACCCGAAGCAGTACCTGCAGTAGGAGGCGGCGCTACGTCGCCGCCTCCAGCCGCTTGCCGAGGCGGCCGGCCAGGTCCTGGATGTACTGCCAGGCGACGCGGCCGGAGCGGGAGCCGCGGGTGATGGTCCATTCCAGCGCCTCGGCCCGCAGCGTCTCGGGCGCGATCTCCAGGCCGAAGGCGGCGGCATAGCCCTCCACCATCTCCAGATAGGTGTCCTGGTTGCAGCCGTGGAAGCCGAGCCACAGGCCGAAGCGGTCGGACAGCGACACCTTCTCCTCCACCGCCTCGCCGGCGATGATCGCGGTCGACCGCTCGTTCTCGATCATCTCGCGCGCCAGGATGTGGCGGCGGTTCGAGGTGGCATAGAACACCACGTTCTCCGGCCGGCCCTCGATGCCGCCCTCCAGGATCGCCTTCAGCGACTTGTAGCTGGCGTCCTGGCCGTCGAAGGACAGGTCGTCGCAGAACAGGATGAAGCGGCGGGTCGAGGCGCGCAGCAGGTGCAGCAGCCGGGGCAGGGAGCCGATGTCCTCGCGATGGATCTCGACCAGCGCCAGGATGCCGCCGGCCTCGCCGTTCACCGCCGCATGCACCGACTTGACCAGCGAGCTCTTGCCCATGCCGCGCGAGCCCCACAGCAGGGCGTTGTTGGCCGGCAGGCCCCGGGCGAAGCGGCGGGTGTTCTCCAGCAGCAGGTCGCGCTGCAGCTGGATGCCCTGCAACAGCACGAGATCGACCCGGCTGACCGCGGCGACCGGCAGCAGCCGGCCGTGCTCGGCGTCCCAGGTGAAGGCGTCGGCGCTGGCCAGGTCGGTCGGCGCCGGTTGCGGCGGCGCCAGCCGCTCCAGCGCATCGGCGATGCGGGTCAGCAGCTGCAGTCGTGTCGGATCCAGGTCGGCCACCGGACAGTCTCCTTCGCTCAGAGGGGCCGACGCTAGCGATCGGTCCGGGCGAGATCAATCCCGCAGGGCACACCGTTGCCACGGCCTCTGGTGGACCGGATTCCATTGCAACCGCGGCCCCGGCCGCTATAGTCGCGCCCGACTGTAAAGGTGGAGCGTGGAATGTTGATTTCCGAGGCCTATGCCCAGACGGCCGATGCCGGCTCGGCCGGGGGTGCCGGCCTGCTGATGCAGTTCGCGCCGCTGATCCTGATCTTCGTGGTATTCTACTTCCTGCTGATCCGGCCGCAGCAGAAGCGGGCGAAGGATCACCGCAGCATGCTGGGCAATCTGCGCCGCGGCGATCGCGTCATCACCGGCGGCGGCATCGTCGGCACCGTGCAGAAGGTGGCTGATGACGAGCTGACGATCGAGATCGCCGAGAACGTCCGGGTCAAGGTGATCCGCAGCACCGTGACCACCGTCCTGGCCCGCACCGAGCCGGCCAAGAACGGCGGGTCGAGCAACGGCGACAAGGACGAGGACGCCACGACGCCGGCCGCGGCCAATGCGCCGGCCGAGGCGGAGAAGCCGAAGGGGCTGGCCCGCTTCCTGTCGCGGAAGTGAGCTGAACGGGGCGGGATCGTCATGGAGATCTCCTCCGTCATCCCGCCCGGGCGGCGGATCATCGACGGCTATCCGCCGGGCGGTTTTCGCGTCGCGGGCACGCTGTACCAGGGGCCGATGCTGATCTGGCCGGAGGGCGAGGTGCCCTGGTCGCTGGAGCGGATCGAGGAGCTGACCCTGGCTCACCTCGACCCGGTGCGGCGGATCGACCCGCCGGTCGAGGTGCTGCTGATCGGCTGCGGCCCGCGCATGACGCTCCTGCCCTCGGCGCTGCGGCGGCAGATCCGCGAGGCCGGCATCGGCATGGACGCGATGGACACCGGCGCCGCCTGCCGCACCTACAACGTGCTGATCTCGGAAGGCCGGCGCGCCGCCGCGGCGCTGATCCCGGTCTGACGGCACCTGTCTTTTCGCTGCGGACGCCTTACTCTTGTGCCGTGCCGCAGACAGCAGCAGGGAGGTGCGACATGAAGGCGATGACGGCCGGCATCACCGGGGCCGCGGAGGGCATCGACGGCATCTCCTGGTCGATCCTGGGCCAGACCTATGTGCCGAAGCAGATCTCGGCGGACAGCTTCGCCTGGCACGCCACCTTCGGCATCGGCACCTTCGTGCCGCCGCACATCCACCCGCTGCAGGACGAGTTCCTCTACATCCTCGAAGGCCGGCTCGACTTCATGCTCGACGGCGCCAACGCATCGGCCACGGTGGGCGACCTGGTGCGCCTGCCCAAGGGCTTCCCGCACGGCATCTTCAACAACAGCGGCGCGATCGCGAAGTCGCTGTTCTGGGTGGCGCCGACCGGCCGGCTGGTCGAGCTTTTCCAGGCCATCCACGACCTGCCGCAGCAGACGCCGGAGGCGGTGGTGGCGCTGGCGGCCAAGCATGACGTCGACTTCCTGCCGCCGCCCGCCTAGCCCGGGCGGCGCAGCTGGGCCGGGGTGAAGCCGGCGACCGAGGCATAGCCGCGGACGATCGCCTGGCGCTCGGCATGCGGCAGGACGGCGTCGATGTCCTCGAAGCCGTCCGGCGCCAGCTGCTCGATCACGTCGATCACGCCCTCCGGCCCGCCACTGCGGTTCAGCCGGACGATCTCCGCGGTCTTAGGCCGCCGGTCGGCCTCGTATCGCTCCAGCGCGGCGACGGCATCCGACGTGTCCGCCAGCGCATCGGCCAGGGCGCGGGCGTCGAGGATCGCCTGGGACGCGCCGTTCGACCCGACCGGGTACATCGGATGCGCCGCGTCGCCCAGCAGCGTCACCCGGCCGTGGCGCCAGCGCGGCAGCGGGTCGCGGTCGCACATCGGGTACTCCCAGAATTCCGGCGTCGCCGTGACGATCTCGGTGATGTCGGCCTCCGGCAGGGCGAAGCGGCGGGCGTGCGGCAGCACCTCGTCCAGCCGGCCGGGCCGCGACCAGTCCTCGCGCCGCGGCGGGGGCGTGCTGCCGTCGCCGATGCGCGCACAGACCGCCCAGTTGGTCAGCCGCCGGTCCGGCGCAGTGCCCGGTCCGATCGGGTACAGCACCACCTTCGCCTGCATGCCGCCGGCGACGATCATCGTCCGCCCGTCCATATACGCCGGCCAGTCGATCGCGCCGCGCCAGATCATGACGCCGTTCCAGGAGGGCGGCCCCTGGTCGGGATACAGCGTGTCCCGCACGATCGAATGGATGCCGTCGGCGGCGATCAGAACGTCGCCCCGCGCGGTGCCGGCCGGCGCGCCGTGGCGGTCGACGAAATGGGCGGTCACCTCGGTCTCGCTCTGCTCGAAGCCGGCCAGGCGGCGGCCATGGTGGATCTCGCCGCCCAGCCGCTCCCGCGCCGCCTTGTGCAGCACGCCATGCAGCCGGCCGCGGTGGATCGAGAACTGCGGCACCGGAAAGCCGGCGTCCAGGCCGCGCGGCTCGCGCCACACGATCTGGCCGAAGCGGTTGGTGTACAGCAGCTCGCGGGTGCGGATGGCGACGGCGTCGAGCCGGTCGAGCAGGCCGAGCCCGGCGAGCTCCTGGATCGCATGCGGCAGGGTGTTGATGCCGACGCCGACCTCCCGCGGCTCGGTCGCCTGCTCGAACACGGCGCAGCCGACCCCGCGCGCCTGCAGCATCAGCGCCGCAGTCAGCCCGCCGATGCCGCCACCGACGATGATCGCCTTCATCGGTCGCCTCCCTTGATGCGTCAGAGGTCAAGTCTTGAGCCTTGAGCCGGCGCTGGCAAGCTCCGGTGGCGATCAGGGCCGCGAGCGGGCATATAGGGGCCGCCATGCCGACCACCGATCCCCTGGGCCAGAACGGCGAACAGGTTCGCCGCCTCGACCACGACCGCTATTTGACCTGCCTGTTCGCCCCGGCGGCGCGGCGGGCGGCGCTGTTTGCACTCTACGCCTTCAACATCGAGGTGGCGAAGACGCGCGAGGTGGTCAGCCAGCCGCTGCTCGGCCAGATCCGGCTGCAATGGTGGCGCGACGCGATCGGCGAGATCTATGACGGCCGGCCGCGGCGGCACGAGGTGCTGGACGCGCTGGCCCCGGCGGTCTGGGCCCACGACCTCAGCCGGGCCCATTTCGACACCGTCGTCGACGCCCGCGAGCGCGACCTGGAGGACGAGCCGCCGGCGACGCTCGCCGATCTGGAACGCTACGCGGCGGACACCGCCGGGCTGCTGCTGCGCCTGCATCTCGAGGTGCTGGGCGTGCGCGACGACGCGGCGCATCGGGCGGCGACGGCGATCGGCACCGCCTGGGCGCTGGTCGGGCTGATGCGCGCCCTGCCGTTCCATGCCCGACAGAAGCGCCTGTACCTGCCCCAGGAGATCATCGCCGCCGAGGGCGCCGACCGCGGCCTGCTGTTCGAGATGAAGCCGCATGACGGGCTGAACCGAGCGGTGGCGCGCGTCGCAGCAACGGCCGCCGAGCGCCTTGCCGAAGCGCGGGCCTTGCGCCGCGAGGTGCCGCGGGCGGCAGTGCCGGCCCTGCTGTCCGCGCGCCTGGCCGACGGCTATCTGCGCCGGCTGAGCCGGGCGGGGCATGACGTCTTCTCCGCCCTGGTCCAGGAGCCGCCGCCGCTGCGCCAGGCGGATCTGGTGCTGGGGGCCATGCTGGGGCGGTACTAGGACGCCTTTCCGTAAACCAGGCCGGTACCGGCTGGGCAGAGGCATGGTCGTTCGCTTAGACTGCGCCCGCCCTCCCACTGCCCGGACCGTTCCGACGCGTGTATCGACGGCTCGCCCAACACCTGCCGAACTGGATCAGCGAACATCCCCGCCTGTGGAGCGGGATCGGGCTGCTGCTGGTCGTCGGCGCCGTCGCGACCTGGCGTCTCGGCGGCTTCGAGGCGGCGCCGCCGCGGCCGCTGCCGCGCTTCGGGGCCGAGTCCGTCATCACCACCAACGAATGGCGGATGCGCCCTCTGAAAGCCTGGATCGCCGACGGCGATTCGGGCGGCACCTTCCTGATGGTCGAGATGTGGCTCGAAAATCGCACCCAACGGAGCGAGTCGCTGTTCGTCGAGGCCCTACGCCTGGCCGAGCCCGGCAAGCCCTGGCGCGAGACCAAGGATCCCAGGACGCTGGTCCTGCCGAGCGATCCCAGCCGCGGCATCGCCATCCATCCCGAGCTGCCGGCCCGGGTGGTCGCGGTCTGGCCTCTGCCGTCGGCGTCGATGGACCACGCTGAGTTCCATGTGTTGAATCGCACGTTCGTCGAGCGCACGGCCCTGATCGGCAACGCCGCCTGGGCGCGGGCGAGGCCGATCGGCGTGCTGGACCTGGCGGTCGAGGATCAGCGCGGATCCGCTCCGGCCAAGGAGAGCAAGCCGTGATGCGGGCGGGCTGGCATCGGTGGGGGATGGAGGCGGTGATGGTCGCGCTGGCGCTGGCCGCGATGCTCTGGATGGCCCGCCACACCGCCAGCTATGACGACAACCGTGCCCCGTTCACTGTCCACGGCACTCTGGGCGAGACCGTCCGCGGCCGGGATTTCGCCGTCACCGTCGAGAAGGTTGAGCTGGCCCGCGCGCTGCGCCTGGATGCGGGCGATGGCGATCCGCCGCGGCGCCGCGACACCTACGGCGTCTGGCTGGTGGCGCATCTGCGGGTGGAGGCACTGCAGCAGCCGCTGCGGTTCCAGCGCGCCGAACTGCACACGCCGGACGGCTATTATTACGAAGCCGATGATCGGCGTGTCGACATGGACTATCGGCTGGGCGGAGTCGAGATTGTGCCGGGGCTGCCGCAGCGCGGCGTTGTCGCCTTCGAGATCCCGCGCGACAAGCTGGCCGGCACCGTGCTGGAGGCATCGCCCGACCGGTACCGCATCGCACCCGACAGCGTGGCCGTGATCGATCTCGGGCTCACGCGGGATCGGGTGGACGGGCTGCTGCGCGACATGCCGGAGTCGCTGCTGCTGGTCTCGCGGTACGCATCCCGATGACAGCGTCGCGCCGCCGCCTGCTGTGCCTGCTCGCCCTGCCGGTGCTGGCCGTCCTCGCCCTGGGCTGGCCGACTTGGCAGGCCTGGAGCCACTATGCCGGGCTGCGTCCGGTCTTCGCCACCATCGTGCCGCCGGGGGCGGAGGGCGAGTATGACGGGGCGCGGTGGCGGCTGCTGGAAACCGTGGTGGAGCGGGCGCCGTCCGACCATCTCGGCCGACGGATCGAGCTGCCGGAGGGCGCCGTCTCGCTGCTCGCCCGGTTCAAGGTGGTTCCCGGTCCGACGACCGATCTGGAGGCGCTGCGGCTCTGCGAGGGCCGGCTGCGCGATCCGTCGGGGCTGATCTGGACCGCCAATCGGCTCAGTGCCTTCCAGCCGGCCAGCAAGCTGCCGGACAATTGCGGCTGGAGCCTGGGCGATCCCCAGAACTGGATGGACATGACCGAGCGCAAGGCCACGCCCGGCGAACCCTGGACCTTCGAGCTGAACTTCGTGGTCCCGGCGGATGCGGCCGGCCGGGTCGAGCCCGAGCTGCTGCTGCGGGAGCAGTATCCGGACTATCTCCGGTTCAGGCGCTGACCGGGGCGGCCTCGTCGATCGGCTGAGCCTCGGCGGGCGGCGCCTGCCGCAGCCCGCGCAGCGTCAGCTCGACCGCGGCGGCCAGCAGGCAGATCCGCAGCGGCTCCTTGATCAGGGTCGGCGCCAGCGGGATCGGGCCGCCGACCAGGACGTCCAGCGCCGGGGTCAGCAGGTGCCAGGTCTGCAGCTCCTGCGGCCCGATCAGCCAGACCACGAAGCGGAACACGTGGCTGCAGGCGAAGGTCAGGCCGACATAGCACAGGCACAGCATCAGGGCAGGGCGCAGCCCGGCGCGCAGGATCAGGCGCAGGCTGTTGAGGATCGGCACCGTCTTCTTCCGCCAGCCGGCGCTCCACCGGTCGGCGGCGGCGCGGGCCAGGGTCGGCAGCCCGGCATAGCGGCGCTGCCAGGGCTCCAGCCGCTGATGCGCCAGCAGGGACGGGTCACGCAGGTCGTGGCCGTAGATCATCGCCGCGATCGCCAGCCACAGCAGCGGCAGGGATGCGACCAGCAGGGCGTCGCGCAGCAGGCCCAGCGGCGGCCCCAGCCAGTCCTTCAGCAGCGGCAGCAGCCCGAACCAGGAGCGCGGCCCCTCCCACCAGTCCCACCAGGCGACGACCACGACGCGGTCGTTCCACCAGTCCCAGCCCTGGCCGGTCCATCGTGAGATCGCGAACAGGCCGAGGAAGACCCAATAGGCCTCGCACACCGTCGCCATCACCGACCACAGCGCCGAGCGGGTCTTGTCGTGCCGCCACAGGCTGAAGCGCCGCAGCGCCCAGGTCAGCAGGATGGAGGTCACGATCCCCGCCGCGCTCAGCAGGTCCGTGGGGCTCTGGCCGACGCTGCCGCGGAGGAAGTCGAGGCTGTAGGCCCGCAGGATATTCCTCAGCATCCCCCAGGCCGCGTAATAGGCGAAGAACGGCAGCAGCGCGATGGCGATGACCTCGGTCAGGTGCCGGCCCGGCGTCCAGCGCCGCGGCAGCAGACCGCCATCCTCGCTCTCGGCGGTGGTGCGGGCCAAAGCGGGCATGCCCGGGCGCAGCGACTGGAACATCGCGATGGTGCACAGCAGCTGCGCCACCACCAGCAGCGACAGCCCGAAGAAGCCGAGCGGCGGGTTGATATGGCCCAGCCACACCGACAGGTCGAGCAGCAGCTGATAGGCCAGGAGTTGCAGGAAGAACCAGCACAGCAACTCCGGCCAATGCGCCCGGAGCAGGCGCAGGGCGGTCAGCGGGAGGTCGAACCAACTCAGCATGAAGCAGAACCCTAAACGTGGAGGGGTCGTGTCGTCCACGGCCAAACAGGCTTGATCGGCCTCTCCATCGGTTGCTAGAGTTTCAATATTCGAAAATCAAGTTCCATAAAATGGAACTTTGGGATGGCTTCATGACCACGCTCGAAAGCGCCGCCGCTGTCCTGCGCTGCTTCTCCGCCAGCCGCACCGAGCTCACGGTGACCGAGGCGTCGGCTCTGCTGTCGCTGCCGAAGAGCAACATCTCCCGCCTGCTGCGGGCGATGCGCGATGCCGGGCTGCTGGAGACGATCGGCGACAGCAAGCGCTACCGGCCGGGTGCGCTGATCCTCGGCGTCGGGCATCTGTTCAGCGCCACCTCGTCGCTGGTCGGCCGGGCGGATGCGGTGGTGGCCCGGATCGTCGCGGCGGTCGGCCACACCGGCTATGTCTCGATCCGCGACGGCGGCGAGGTCATGGGCCTGACCTACCATCCCGGCACCAATGCGCTGCGCGTCGCCACGCCGGTCGGCCGGCCGCTGGCGGCCCATTCCAGCGCCACCGGCCGGTCGCTGCTGGCGCGGCTGTCGGACGATCAGGTGCGGGAGCTGTTCCGGGAGCCCTGGCCGCCGGTGTCGCCGACCGCGCCGCAGACCCTCGACGAGCTGCTGCAGCGGCTGGACAAGGTCCGCCGCCGGGGCTTCGCGGAATCCCATGACGAGGCCAATCGCGGCGTCGGCGCCCTGGCCGCCGCCGTCGGGTCGCCCGAGACCGGCGAGGCGGTCAGCCTCTGTATCGCCTATCCGCTCTCCACCGTCTCGGCGGAGGAGCGGGAGGACATCATCGCCCGGCTGCTGGCCGGGGCACGGGAGGTCGCGGCCCTGGCCGGCGACCCGAACTGGCAGGCCGGGATCTCGGCCTCCGCAGCGTAACCAAGGAACGGATCGATCATGCGTTGGCGCATCGGCTTCGACATCGGCGGCACCTTCACCGACTTCATCCTCTATGACGGCGAGGGGCGGAATGTGAAGCTGCACAAGCGGCTGACCACGCCGCACGATCCGTCCGAGGCGGCGCTGGTCGGGATCGAGGAGCTGGTGGCGATGGCCGGCATCCGGCTGGCGGATGTCGGCGAGATGGTGCACGGCACGACCCTGGTCTCCAATGCGGTGATCGAGCGCAAGGGCGCGAAGCTGGGCCTGATCACCACCCGCGGCTTCCGCGACGTGCTGGAGATGGGCACCGAGCAGCGCTACGACATCTACGACCTGTTCCTGCAGTTCCCGGAGCCGCTGGTGGCCCGCCGGCTGCGGCTGGAGGTGCCGGAGCGGGTGGACCGCGACGGCAATGTGGTCGAGCCGCTGGATCCGGAGGCCGTGCGGACCGCCCTGCGGCGGCTGGTGGCGGAGGGCGTCGAGGCGGTCGCGGTCTGCTTCCTGCACGCCTACCGCAACCCGGAGCATGAGCGGATCGTCGGCCAGATCGCGCGCGCCGAGTTCCCGCAGCTGGCCGTGTCGCTGTCCTCCGAGGTCGTGGCCGAGCTGTGGGAGTACCAGCGCTGCGTCACCACCTGCGCCAACGCCTATGTCCGGCCGCTGATGGACCGCTACCTGCAACGGCTGGAGCGGGAGCTGGCGGCGCGCGGCTTCACCGGCACGCTGCGGCTGATGCATTCGGCCGGCGGGCTGGTGGCGCCGGAGACGGCGCGCGCCTTCCCGATCCGCTTGCTCGAATCCGGCCCGGCCGGCGGCGGCCTGGCCACGGCGCTGTTCGGCGCCCTGGCGGGCAAGGCCGACGTCATTTCCTTCGACATGGGCGGCACCACCGCCAAGGCCTGCATGATCGAGGACGGCCGCGCCGAGATCGCGCCGATGATGGAGGCGGGGCGGGTGCACCGCTTCAAGAAGGGCTCGGGCCTGCCGATCAAGGCGCCGGTGATCGACATGATCGAGATCGGCGCCGGCGGCGGGTCGATCGCCTCGATCGACGAGGTCGGGCTGCTGCGCGTCGGGCCGCATTCCGCCGGCTCCGACCCCGGCCCGGCCTGCTACGGCAAGGGCGGCGTCGAACCGACGGTGACCGACGCCAACCTGGTGCTGGGCTATTACGACCCCGGCTTCTTCCTCGGCGGCCGCATGGCGCTGGACAAGGCGGCGGCCGGGGCTGCGGTGGCGCGCGTCGCGGAACCGCTCGGCCTGTCGGTCGATGACGCGGCCTGGGGCATCCACAAGGTGGTGACCGAGAGCATGGCCGCCGCTGCCCGAGTCCATCTGGTGGAGAAGGGCAAGGACCCGCGCCGCTACGCCATGGTCGGCTTCGGCGGCGCCGGGCCGGCCCATGCCGCGGGCGTAGCTCGCGTGCTGGGTGTGGCCGAGGTGATCATCCCGCCGGCGTCCGGTGCCGCCTCGGCGCTGGGCTTCCTGGCGGCGCCGCTGTCCTTCGAGCTGGTGCGGTCGCATCCGGTGCGCTTCTCCGGCGAATTCGACGCCGGCGCGGTCAACGGGGTGCTGGCGGAGCTGGAGGCCGAGGGCCGGCGGCGCTTGGACGAGGCGGGCGTCGAGGCGGCGTCGGTCACGGTCGAGCGCAGCGCCGACATGCGGCTGACCGGCCAGATGCACGAGATCGCCGTGCCGCTGCCCTCCGGCCCGATCGGCGCCGGCAGCCTGGAGGCGATCCGCATCGCCTTCGCCGAGGTCTACACCGCCCGCTACACCTCGCTCTACGGCGGGGCGCAGATCGAGGCGATCAACTTCCGCGTGCGCTGCCTGGGCCCGACCCCGACGCTGTCGCTGGCCGGCGCCACCGGCGGCGGCGATGCCGCTGGCAAGCGCAAGGGCGTGCGCCAGGCGCGCTTCGCCGAGGGCGTCGTCGAGGCCGTGGTCTATGACCGCTACGCCCTGGTGCCGGGCGACCGGATCGAGGGGCCGGCGATCATCGAGGAGCGGGAATCCACCACCATCGTGCCGCCGGGCGACATCGTGCGGGTCGACGACACGCTCAACCTGCGCATCGCCATCGGCGTCGCCGCGCCGGTCCAGGCGCTGGTGACGGCCGAGATGACGCTGCCCGAGGCGATCGCCCGGATCGAGGCCGACCCGATCGCGCTGGAGATCATGTGGAGCCGCCTGATCACCGTGGTCGAGGAGATGTGGCTGACGGTCTGCCGCACCGCCTTCTCGCTGGTGATCTCCGAGGCCCAGGACTTTGCCTGCGAGCTGCTGGATCCCGAAGGCGAGACGCTGGCCCACTCGCCGCGGGCGATGCCGGTGTTCAACCTGACCCTGCCGCGGGCGGTGAAGGCGCTGCTGGCAGAATACCCGGCCGAGACGCTGCAGCCCGGCGACGTGCTGATCACCAACGACCCGTGGCTGTGCGCCGGCCACCTGTTCGACATCGCCGTGGTCACGCCGGTGTTCCATGACGGGCGGCTGGTCGGGCTGATGGGCACGGTCGGCCATGTCTCCGACATCGGCGGCACCAAGGACAGCCTGCGGGCCCGCGAGATCTTCGAGGAGGGGTTCCAGATCCCGCCGATGAAGCTGGTCGAAGCCGGGAAGCCGAACCAGACGCTGTTCCGGCTGCTGGCCGAGAATGTGCGCAACCCGAGCCAGGTGACAGGCGACGTCCACTCCTTCGTCGCCGCGAACGCGATCGGCGCCGATCGCCTCGTCGCCTTCATGCGGGAATACGGCATGCAGGACCTGCGGGCGCTGGCCGCGGTGGTGCAGGGCCGGTCGGAAAAGGCGATGCGCGAGGCGATCGCGGCGCTGCCCGACGGCGTCTACCGGTCGGAGATCGAGAACAACCCGCTGGGCGAAAGGCTGCGCTATCCCCTGGCGCTGACCATCGCGGGCGATAGCATCACCCTCGACTTCGCGGGCGCGCCGGCGCAGCTGCCGCAGGGCGGGCTGAACTGCACCCTGAACTACACCGAGGCGCATGCGACCTATCCGCTGAAATGCATGCTGACGCCGAATGTCCGCGGCAATGCCGGCTGCTACCGGCCGTTCCAGGTCAAGGCGCCGGAAGGGTCGATCCTCAATGCCAGCCGGCCGATGGCGGTGAACCTGCGCACCCGCACCGGCTGGTACATCGCGCCGAACATCTTCCGGGCGCTGGCCGAGGCGGCGCCGGACAAGGTGCAGGCCTTCACCGGCCTGCCGGTGGCCGCGACCATCTACGGCCGCGACAGGGAGGGGGCGACCTATTCCGACATGCTGTTCATGGGCGGCGGGCAGGGCGCCTCGTCGCATGGCGACGGCAAGTCGGGCCTGCTGTGGCCGACCTCGGCCGCCAACACCTCGGTCGAGCTGTTCGAGACCCGCGTCCCGGTGCTGGTGCTGGAAAAGACCTATGTCGAGGACTCCGGCGGGCCGGGGCGCCATCGCGGCGGGCTGGGTCAGCGCGTCTCGCTGCGCAAGCTGGCCGATGACGGGCTGGCCACCTTCGTGGCGGTCTATCCGGAGGGGGTGAAGTCGAGCAACCCCGGCCTGTTCGGCGGCACGGCGGGCGGCGCCGCGCACGGCGTGGTGCGCGACGCCCAGGGCCAGGTCCTGCACGATTGCGGCACCGGCGAGCTGGTGCAGCTGGCCAGCCCAGGCGAGATCGTCGAGATCGTCCTGGCCGGCGGCGCCGGCTACGGCGACCCGGCGGAACGGCCGAGGGCCGTGCTCGACCGTGACGTCGGCGACGGCCGGGTCTCGGCGCCGGCCGACGCTGACGCCAAGGCCGCATGAGCTTCGGGGCCGCGCATCCCAGGGTGCGCGGCCCTTTCTCGAACAGGGCACGCCCAAGACCCGCATCACGAGATCAAGGCCGCGGCCAAGCGGTCCCACCAGGAGGTTTCATGCAGCACGACCTGACCGCGGATCCCGCCGCGGCACCCCCGGCCAGTGGCGCCACCCGCCGCCGGCACCCCAGCGTGTTCGAGCCGGCGACCCTCGCCCTGGTCATCCTGCTCTGCGTCTTCGGCGCCATCATCGGCATGCAGATCCTGGTCAGCCTCGGCGTCTCGGCGAACACCTCGCTGATCGGTGCCCTGGCGGCGATGGTGCTGGCGCGCATCCCGCTGGGCCTGTTCGCCCGCTACCGCTCGATCCATGTCCAGAACCTGGCGCAGAGTGCCATCTCCGGCGCCACCTTCGGCGCCGCCAACAGCCTGCTGCTGCCGATCGGCATCCCCTATGCGCTGGGCCGGCCGGACCTGGTGCTGCCGATGTTCGCCGGTGTCGCCCTGGCGATGCTGCTCGACGCCTATATGCTGTACCGGATGTTCGACACCAAGGTGTTCCCGGCCACCGGCGCCTGGCCGCCCGGCGTGGCCGCGGCGGAAGCGATCAAGGCGGGCGACGAGGGCGGCCGCAAGGCGGCACTGCTCGGCGTCGGCGTGGCCATCGGCGCGGTCGGCGCCCACTACGCGATCCCGATGTCGGCCTTCGGCATCGCCTTCATCGGCAACATCTGGGCGCTGGCCATGTTCGGCGTCGGCCTGCTGTTACGCGGCTATTCCCCGCAGCTGTTCGGCGGCGAAGCCTTCACCGGGATCATCCCGGGCGGCGACCTGATGAAGGCCTATATCCCGCATGGCGTGATGATCGGCGCCGGGCTGGTGGCGCTGCTGCAGGTCGGGTCGACCCTGCTGCGCCGCGACACCGACGGCGCCTCACGCACCCAGTCGGACGCGGCGCTGCGGCGGGCGCTCGGGCTCGGCACCATCGGCTACATCGCGCTGGCCATGCTGATCGCGGCGGCCGGCGGGCTGTGGGCCGAGCTGTCCTGGGGCATGCTGGTCGCCTTCGTGGTCTACGCCGCCTTCGCCGCCTTCGTGCATGAGCTGATCGTCGGCCTGGCGGCGATGCATTCCGGCTGGTTCCCGGCCTTCGCCGTGGCGCTGATCACCCTGATCATCGGCATGCTGGTCGGCTTCCCGCCGACGGCGCTGGCGGCGCTGGTCGCCTTCTCCGCCGCCACCGGCCCGGCCTTCGCCGACATGGGCTATGACCTGAAGGCCGGGTACATCCTGCGCGGCCACGGCGCCGACCCGGAGTTCGAGCGCGACGGCCGGCGGCAGCAGCTGTACGCCGCCATGGTCGCCTTCCTGGTGGCGATCGTCGTGGTCTACTTCTCGTGGGAGTCCTATTTCGCCCAGGACCTGCTGCCGCCGGTCGACCGGGTCTACGCGGCCACGATCGGGGCCGGGGTGGCGCCGGACGTGGCGCGGTCGCTCGCCCTCTGGGCAATCCCCGGGGCGCTGGTGCAGTGGCTCGGCGGGTCGAAGCGGCAGATGGGCATCCTGTTCGCCACCGGCCTCCTGCTGATGGCCCCGCTGGCGGGCTGGGCGGTGCTGGCCGGCATCCTGATCCGCTTCCTGTGGACCCGCTGGCGCGGCGAGGAGGGGCGCAGCGAGATGGAGGTGGTTGCGGCCGGGGTGATCGCCGGCGACGCCCTGTTCAGCTTCTTCAACTCCGTCATCAGCCCGTTGTTCGGCCGCCGCTAGGCATGGCCTGCCGCCGCTGCACGAAATCGAGGAAGGCGCGCAGCGGCGGCGGCATCTGCCGGCGGCTGGGATAGAAGAGAGTGAAGCCGGGGAAGGGCGGGGTCCAATCCGCCAGCAGCCGCACCATCCGGCCGGATTCGACCAGCGGCCGGATCTGCAGGTCGAACAGGTAGCCGATGCCGACGCCGTCCAGCACCGCCCGGATCGCGACCTCCGGCTCGGTCACGGTGAGCGGGCCTTCCACCGCCACCTCCAGCTTCTCCGTGCCGCGTTCGAACTCCCAGCGATAGAGGCTGCCGTCGGTCGGCCAGCGGAAGTTGATGCAGCGATGGTGCCGCAGGTCGCGTGGCGTCTCCGGCGCGCCGAAGCGCTCGAGATAGGCGGGGGCGGCCACCACTATCAGCTCGAGCTCGCCGCCCAGCTTCACCGCGACCATGTCGCGCTCGACCATCTCGCCGAGCCGGAGGCCGGCATCGAAGCGCTCGGCGACGATGTCGACCAGCCGGTCCTCGGCGACGATGTCGAGGGCGATGTCCGGATAGGCCGCCTGGAACGGGCCGATCAGCGGCGCCAGGCGATGGATCGCGGCGATGCGCGAGGCGTTGATCCGCAGCAGCCCCGCCGGCGTGTCACGCAGCGCCCGGACATTGGCGACCGCGGCATCGAGATCGGCCAGGGCGGGCAGCAGGCCGGTGAGGAGCCTCGCACCGGCCTCGGTCGGGGCCAGGCTGCGGGGGGGCCGGTTCAGCAGCCGCAGGCCCAGCCGCTCCTCCAGCCCGCGGATGGTCTGGCTCAGCGCCGAGCGCGACAGGCCCAGCTGCGCGGCGGCGCGGGCGAAGCTGCCATGCTCGACGATCGCGGCGAAGGCCCGCAGCTCGGCGTAGTCGCTGCCGCGCATTGTGCATCGTTCCCTTAACGGCCCATGCGGATAATGCCGTCTTCATGGATGAATGTCAGCGCGCCATCTTCCCGGTCACCACCGCAGGAGATGACCATGAGCGACACGCTGTCCCATTACCGGCTGCTCGGCCGGTCCGGCCTGCGGGTCTCGCCGCTGACGCTCGGCGCCATGACCTTCGGCACCGACTGGGGCTGGGGCGCCGATGAGCGCGAGGTCGGCCGGATCTTCGACACCTATGTCGACCGCGGCGGCAACTTCATCGACACCGCCAACCAGTACACGGACGGCAGCTCCGAGCGGCTGGTCGGCAAGTTCGCGGCCGACCGGCGCGACCGGCTGGTGCTCGCCACCAAATACACCCTGCCGCTGCGGCCCGGCGACCCGAACTCCGGCGGCAACCACCGCAAGAGCCTGGTCCGGTCGGTCGAGAGCAGCCTGCAGCGGATGCAGACCGACTATATCGACCTGCTGTACCTGCACGCCTGGGACTTCACCACCCCGGTCGAGGAGATCCTGCGCGCCATGGACGACGTCGTCCGGGCGGGCAAGGTGCTGTATGTCGCGATCTCCGACGCGCCGGCCTGGCAGGTGGCGCGGATGCAGACCATCGCCGACCTGCGCGGCTGGTCGCCGCTGATCGCGCTGCAGATCGAATACAGCCTGATCGAGCGGACGGTGGAGCGCGACCTGATCCCGATGGCGCGGGAGCTCGGCCTCGGGGTCATCCCCTGGTCGCCGCTGGCCAGCGGCGTGCTGACGGGCAAGTACAGCCGGGCCGATCTCGACATCGGCGGCGGCACGGCGGCGGCCGCCGGCACGCGCAAGAACGTCGCCGCCGCCAATGGCGCGCTGACCGAGCGCACCCTGGCGATCGCCGAGGAGGTCAAGGCGGTGGCGGCCGAGATCGGAAAGTCTCCGGCGCGGTGGCCCTGGCCTGGACCCTGCTGAACCCGGCCGTGACCGCGCCGATCATCGGCGCGCGGACCGTGGCGCAGCTCGAGGACAATCTCGGCGCGCTCGAGGTCGTGCTCTCGGACGACCAGCGGGTGCGGCTGGAGGCGGCGAGCGCCGTCGACCTCGGCTTCCCGGACGAGTTCCTGGCCCGGCCGCTGACCCGCGCCGTGATGTTCGGCGACGTCCGGATCGCCCCGCGGGGGTAGGCTCACACCATGGTCTCGCCTGGCCGCTCCCGCCGGACGCGAGGGCGCGTAGGTTGGGTTCGCGAGTAGCGAACCCAACGCCGTATCGACCAGTGCGGCGCTTGGATGTTGGGTTCGCTTGCCGCGAACCCAACCTACACGATGGCTGTGACAAGGTCCGGCGTCGCCTCCGGGCTGGTCAATTTGCCCAACAAATAGTATAGCTGAGGGTGAAAATATTACCGGCATCCGAGACTGGATAAGCCGGAAACAACATTGGGGGAGGACCATTACGATGCGGACGCTTCTGGCTGGAGCGAGCGCGCTTGCGCTTTTGACCGCCTTCGGCGGAACTGCGGCGGCCCAGACCGGCATGCTGGACAAGGCCGTCGGCGGCTACACCTTCGACCAGGCGTCGAAGGAAGGCCCGGACACCAAGAACTTCAACAACAAGGATGGCAAGCTGACCTTTGCCATCGTGACCCACACCGCCGGCAACGGCTTCTTCGACCCGACCTATGTCGGCGCCAAGGTCGCGGCCGACATGATCGGCGCCAACCTGCTGATGCTCGGCTCCGAGGCGCCGGTGGACGACATCCCGCGCGAGCTCGAGATCCTCAACCAGATCGTGCAGGACCCGACCATCGACGGCGTCATCATGACCACGCCGCAGGCCGGCGCCTATGACGACCTGGTGAAAAAGCTCGAATCCAAGGGCATCCCGGTCGCCACCACCAACAGCTTCGACGCCACGATCTACAATCGCAGCGGCATCAGCCACACCGGCCAGGATTCGTCGGCGGCCGGCATCGGCGGCGAGGCGATGGCGAAATGCGTCATCGACTCCGGCGCCAAGAGCGGCAGCATCCTGTTCCCGAGCACAACCACGCTCGGCAATGTCGAGGTCAACAACCGCGTCACCGCGGCCTTCGAGGCGACGGTGAAGACGCTGGAGGCCGCCGGGCGCCTGAAGGACTTCCAGGTCGATGCGGGGCCGACCAACATCGGCATCGACGTCGACCAGAACAACGCCACCGGTTCGGTCGTCAGCCTGATCGAGAGCCGCGGCGACGTCGTCGGCATCATGGGCAACAACGCCTTCGTCACCCCGGCGATCGGCGATGCCGTGGGCCAGCTCAAGATCGGCGACAAGATCTGCAGCTACGGCTTCGACCTGGGGCCGAAGCAGCTGGAGCAGATCAAGAACGGCAATCTCGACGGCGCGCTCGGCCAGCAGCCGTTCCTGCAGGGCTTCTGGCCGGTGATGCAGCTGTACCTGCAGATCGACCGGGGCGTCGCCGCCGCCGATCTCGACACCAAGGCGCAGCTGGTGACCAACAGCAACGTCGGCAACGTCGGCAAGCGCTTCGAAAACTGAGGCGCGATCGGAAGCGCGGCCCTCGCCTCGACGGTGGAGGCGAGGGCCACCCCGGGACGGCAGCCACTGAGGGATCATGGCAACAACGACCGCGCCCGAGCCGGCACGGCCGACACGCTTCGGTGGTTTCGCCTATGGCTGGGAGGTCGGGCTGCTCCTGGTCATGGCCGCGCTCTATTTCGCCGGCACCCAGGTCAATCCGCGCTTCTTCGGCGACCTGACGGCGCTGCACAGCGTGCTCCGCGACGCCTCGCGCTTCGGCGTGATGGCCGTCGGCATGACCTTCGTCATCGTCAACAAGGACCTCGACCTCTCGGTCGGGTCGACCACGGCGATCGTCGCCGTCCTGTTCTCGATCCTGTTCGCGCCGACCCATTACGATCTCGGCGTCGGCGTCGCAATCACCGCCAGCGTCGTCCTCGGGCTGCTGATCGGGCTGTTGAACGGCGCGCTGGTCACGGTGCTGCGGGTACCCGCCTTCATCGCCACGCTGACCATGCTGTTCATCGGCCGCGGCTTCGTGCTCGGGCTGACCGGCGGCAAGAACATCGCCTATGAGATCAAGTCGCGCGACTTCGGGATCTTCGCCCTGGGCGAGTCCAACGGGTTCGGCTTCAACAACCAGATCCTGATCTTCCTGGTCGTGGCCGTGCTCGGCGGCGTCCTGCTGGCCTTCACCCGCTGGGGCTACGAGACCTATGCCGTCGGCGGCAATGCGATGGCCGCGGATTATGCCGGCATCAGCAGCCGGCGGGTGCGGATCCGCGGCTTCGTGCTGTCGAGCCTGTGCGCGACGCTGGCCGGGCTGATGACCGTGTTCCAGGACAAGGGCGTCAACAGCGGCTACGGCGTCGGCCACGAGCTGATCGTGATTTCGGCCGTGGTCGTCGGCGGCGCCAGCATCATCGGCGGCCGCGGCCGGATCCTCGGTTCCTGCATGGGCGCCCTGCTGATCGTGCTGATCGACAAGGTGCTGCGCGAGGGCATTCCGATCGAGCGCATCGTCAAGGTCGGCAAGAGCGAGATGGTGGTCCAGGCGATGGCCGCGCTGCCGCCGGGCGCCGTGCCGGTCTTTCTCGGCCTGATCCTGCTCGCCGCCGTGCTGATCGAGCCGTGGATCTTCCGCCGCAAGCTCGTACCGCGGCTGTGGGCCCGGCTGCGTCATCGGCCCCTGCCGGTGCCGGAGGTGGAGATGGTCGCGGTCGAGACCGTGCAGACGCATGGCTCGGCCATGGCGGCGCAGGAGATCCATGCCCGCGGGCTGATGTGGTTCCTGACCCAGCGCGAGGCGGCGGCGGTGATCTTCATGGTCCTGCTCTGGGCGCTCGGCATGTATCTGCGGCCGGACTTCTGGGGCAGCCTCGACAACAGCTTCAACCTGCTGCTGGCCTTTACCGAGATCGGGATCATGGCGGTCGGCATGACCTATGTCATCGCCAATGGCGACATCGACCTGTCGGTCGGTGCGGTGCTGGCGCTGTCGGGTGCGACCGCGGCCTTCCTGATGAAGTTCCTGGGGGTGGACCCGGCGCTGGCCGCCCTGACCGCCTTCTGCGCCGGGACCCTCGCGGGCGTGATCAACGGCCTGTTGACCACCAAGGCGCGGCTGCCGGCCTTCGTCGCCACGCTCGGCATGTTCTACATCGCCCGCGGCCTGGCCGCCTGGTTCGTCGCCGGGCGCCAGCTCAGCCAGTTCCCGGAGAGCTACAACCTGATCGGCCGCAAGCTGATCGAGATCCTGCGCTATGCCGGGCTCGAGCCGGCGCCCGGCAGCCTGTGGTCGGCCGTGGCCAGCGCCGTCAGCACCCAGTCGATCGTCCTGATCATCCTCGCCGTGGTCGCCGGCATCGTGCTGTCGAAGACCGTCATCGGCTACAAGGTGCTGGCCACCGGCGGCAACCGCCGCGCCGCCGACTATGCCGGCATCAACACCGACCGGGTGCGCTTCGGCAGCCTGGTGTTCAGCGCCATGTGCGCGTCGCTGGCCGGCATCGTCTACATCGCCTATTACCGCAGCTTCAACCCGTCGGCCGGGCAGCTGCGCGAGCTCGACGTCATCGCCGCCGTGATCATCGGCGGCGGCAGCATCTTCGGCGGCTTCGGCACCATCCTGGGCGCGCTGGCGGGGGCCGCCGTCATCACCCTGATCCGGGCGCTCCTGTCCCTGCAGATCTTCCTGCCCAACGGGGACTCGATGGTGATGCCGCAGCACTGGATCAACGTCTTCATCGGGCTGATCCTGATCGTCGCCGTGCTCGGCGACATCTGGCTGCGTCAGGAGGGCCTGCTGCAGCGGCTGTTCAGGCGGCTGCGTCCGCGAAGGGAGCGAACGGCATGACCGAGGCGGGTTCCGCGATCGTCGAGATGCGGCGGATCAACAAGAGCTTCGGCGCCATCCGCGCGTTGACGGATGTGCATCTGCGGCTGATGCCGGGGGAGATCCTGGGCCTGGTCGGCGACAACTCGGCCGGCAAGTCGACGCTGATGAAGATCCTGACCGGCGCCTACCAGCGCGATTCCGGCGACATCCTGGTGGCGGGCGAGGAGGTTCATTTCCGCGGTCCGCATGATTCGCGCGACCGCGGCATCGAGATGATCTACCAGGACTTCGCGCTGTGCGGGAACATGGACGTCGCCGCCAATGTCTTCCTCGGCCGCTGGCCGACCAGGGGCTGGTTCGTCGACCGCCGGCGGATGGAGGCCGAGGCCGGCGATGTGATGCGCCGCCTGAAGGTCGACATCAACCATGTCCGCCAGCGGGTCGAGAGCCTGTCGGGCGGCCGCCAGCAATCGGTCGCGATCGCCCGCGCGATCAGCTTCGACCCGAAGGTGCTGATCCTCGACGAGCCGACCGCCAACCTGTCGGTCCCGGCCACCGAGCGGCTGCTCGAGACCATGGACGAGCTGCGGCGGCACGGCGTGGCGCAGATCATCATCAGCCACCGCCTGACCGACATCTTCGAGATCGGCGACCGCATCATGGTGCTGAAGCGCGGCCGCAATGTCGGCGAGCGGCTGATCAAGTCGACGAACGAAAAAGAGGTGCTGGAGCTGATCGTCCAGGGCGAGCCGGAGACGGCGCAGGCCTGAGGACGGCTCAGGCCGCCGCGCGCCGTCCCAGCCAGAGGTCGAGGTCGGCCAGGGCGCGCTCGCTGTACAGGCTCTTGCGGTCGCGGCCCTTGACCTTCTTCTGGCCGGGCTGCCGCTCCGGGATCTCGGGCGGCGGGAACAGGCCGAAATTGACGTTCATCGGCTGGAAGGTCTCGGCCGCGCCGCCGCCGGTGATGTGGCTCAGCAGGGCGCCCAGCGCGGTGGTGACGGGCGGCGGCACGATGGCTTGGCCCAACCGCTCCGCCGCCGCCATCCGGCCGGCCAGGAGGCCGATCGCGGCGCTCTCGACATAGCCTTCCACGCCGGTGACCTGGCCGGCGAAGCGTAGCCGCGGCATCGCCTTCAGCCGCAGCGCCGGGTCCAGCACCCGCGGGCTGTTGATGAAGGTGTTGCGGTGCAGCCCGCCCAGCCGCGCGAATTCGGCATCCTGCAGGCCCGGGATCATGCGGAACACCCGCACCTGCTCGGCGTATTTCATCTTGGTCTGGAAGCCGACCATGTTGAACAGCGTGCCCAGCGCATTGTCCTGGCGCAGCTGGACCACGGCCCAGGGCCGGCGGTCGCTGTGCGGGTTGGTCAGGCCGACCGGCTTCATCGGGCCGAAGCGCAGCGTCTCCGGGCCGCGCTCGGCCATCACCTCGATCGGCAGGCAGCCGTCGAAATACGGCGTGTCCTTCTCCCAGTCCTTGAACTCGGTCTTCGGCGCGGCCAGCAGCTCGGCGATGAAGGCCTCGTACTCCTCCTTCGACATCGGGCAGTTGATGTAGTCCTTGCCGGTGCCGCCCGGGCCGGGCTTGTCGTAGCGCGACTGGAACCAGGCGGTCTCGAAATCGATCGACTCGCGATGGATGATCGGCGCGATGGCGTCGAAGAAGGCCAGCTCGGCCTCGCCGGTCAGGCCGCGCACCGCCTCGGCCAGGGACGGGGAGGTCAGGGGGCCGGTGGCAACGATGACGCTGTCCCAGGCCTCGGGCGGCAGGCCGGCGACCTCGCCGCGCTCGACCGTCACCAGCGGGTGGTTCGCCAGCTCGGCGGTAACGCCGGCGGAGAAGCCGTCGCGGTCGACCGCGAGCGCGCCGCCGGCCGGCACCTTGTGGGCATCGGCATGGCGCAGGATCAGCGACCCGCAGCGCCGCATCTCCTCATGCAGCAGGCCGACCGCGTTGTGCATGGCGTCGTCGGAGCGGAAGGAGTTGGAGCAGACCAGCTCGGCGAAGCCGTCGGTGTGGTGCGCCTCGGTGCCGCGCACCGGACGCATCTCGTGCAGCACCACCGGCACCCCGGCCGAAACCAGCTGCCAGGCCGCTTCGCTGCCGGCGAGGCCGGCGCCGATGACATGGACGGGTGTGCTCATCGAACCAATCTCCTGCGAAGGGCGTGACTGATACGCCGATCGTTCCGTCCAGGCAACGGGGCAGGGATCGGGGCGCCTTTGTCATGCCATGCTCCAGCATGTATCTAGAAGCCGTGCGCATGGGCTGGGAGGGGACATCGCATGGCGTCGGGATGGGCCTGGGTGCTGGCGGCGGCGGCGCTGGCGTTTCCGCTCGCGGCCGCGGCGCAGGACGTGCCGGCGGGCGGCACCAACAACTCCTGCATCTTCGCCCATGACGGCGAATGCGACGAGGCCAACGGCACCTGCGCCGCCGGCACCGACAGCGCCGACTGCCGGCCGGACGCCGCGGCCGACCCGGCGAATTCCTGCCGCTTCGCCTTCGACCAGCGCTGCGACGAGCCGGGCAAGGGCTCCGGCCTGTGCGCGGCCGGCAGCGACACGGCGGACTGCACCGCGGCCGCGGCGCCGCAAACGCCGGCCCAGACTGCGCCGCCGCAGGGGCCGGGCGACGACAGCTGCCCCTTCTCGCGCGACAATGAGTGCGACGAGCCGATCGTCGGCTCAGGGGCCTGCGCCGCCGGCACCGACACCAGCGACTGCAAGGCCAAGGGCAACTCGCCGGCCCCGGCTCCGGCGACGCCTGCCGCGCCCGCGGCGCCGACAGGGCCGGACAGCTGCCCCTTCGCCCGCGACGGCGAATGCGACGAGCCGGGGGTCGGCTCCGGCGCCTGCGCCGCCGGGACGGACACCACCGACTGCAAGGCCGGGCAGGCCCCCGCGGCGCCGGCCGCGCCGTCCTCCGGGGGCGACGACAGCTGCCAGTTCGCCCATGACGGCGAATGCGACGATCCGGGCCGGGGCACCGGCCTCTGCACCGCCGGGACCGACGCCACCGACTGCTCGGCCACAGGCGAAGGTTCGCCCAGCACGGCTGCCCCGGCGGCCTGTCCCTTCACCGGCGACGGCGAGTGCGACGAGCCGGACAAGGGCTCCGGCCTGTGCGCCGCCGGCACCGATGCCGAGGATTGCCGGGGGAAGTGACCGGGCCGGCTAGGCCGGCGTCCAGTCGATCTTGCGCTCCTCGCGGAAGGCGAAGCGGACGAGGTGTGAGGCGACGACCTCCTCCAACCGGGCCAGGCCGGCAGCCTCGGGCGCCTCGTTGCGCAGCACCAGCACATCCGGCTCGGCGGCCAGGGCGGTGGTGCCCATCTCGAAGGTCAGGTGGCCGTTCCCGGCGTCGAAGGTCGCCGGGATCTTGTGGCCGAAATGCTTGCACAGCTGCTGCAGGTACTTGCTGGCGTGCTCGGTGGGAATACGGGCTTCGGAGCTCGGCATGATGTCCTCTTCGATGGGATAATGCCCAGATGGGGACGTTGCGAGCCGTTCGCAACGGTGCCTATCTTGTCCCACCCGCCAGCGCGCGGAAGCCGGCGGTCAGGAACCGGATCAGATCCGGCATCCGCGCCGGATCGGCGGTGACCTCGTGCCCGTCCGACAGCCGCTCGACCCGCAGGTCGGAGATGTGCTTCAGCAGGGCGCCGAGCGCGTAGACATAGCCCCAGACGAGCAGGTTGCGGTCGCACCCCGGCAGGGCCTGTTGCATCGCCGCGATGAAGGTGCGGGCCAACGGATCGTAATGCGGCTCGATCACTCTGTCCGTTTCCGGACCCTGGTCCGAGAGGCGGGCGACCAGGCGGGAGAAGGCGGCGCCGCCCTCGGTCGCGCGCAGCAGCACCGCCGGTTCGACCCAGGCTTGGACCAGGTCCTCGACCGCGTTCGGATTGGCAGGCGAACAGTCGACGGCGGCGATGCGCTGCAGCCGTTCGTCGATATAGCCGCGGCGGTGCTCGAAGATGGTGCCGAGCAGCTCCTCCTTCTTGCCGAAGTAGTAGCCGACCAGGGCCAGCGGCACGCCGGCCCGGGCGGCGATGTCGCGCACCGAGACGGCGTGGTAGCCGCGCTCGGCGAACAACTCCTCGGCGCTGGTCAGGATGTCCTGGCGGCGGTTCGGCGGGGCGGTGTCGCCCGGCGCGATGACCGACCGGCGCCGGGACCCGCGCGGGGCCTTCATCGTCGGTGCCGTCGGAGAGGCCATTCTCGAATCTCTTGAACGTTTGATCGAATGTTTGTACGATCGTACAAGATCGTCTCCGTAAAGTCACCTCCGGTGCTGCCGGCCGCCGTCGCGATTTGCGGCGCCGACCCGGTGCGCCGGTCCAACGACAACATTGAGGGAGGACGCGGTCATGCAACAAGAAACGCGTACGGGCCAGGAAATGCGTACGGGCAGCCGGCTCGCGGAGTTCGCGGCCGGGTGGCCGGTGCTGGTGGCCGCCACGCTGGGCTGCGCCATGGGGGCGTCGTCGCTGCCCTTCTACAGCCTCGGCAGCTTCATCGGCCCGCTGCAGCAGGAATTCGGCTGGGCGCGGGGCGACATCACCTCGGCCTTCCTCTACCTGACCCTGACCGTGGCGGTGACCGCGCCCGCGCTGGGCTGGCTGATCGACAGGCTGGGGCCGCGCCCGATCGCGCTGGCCGCCATTCCCGGCTTCGCCGCGACGCTGTTCGCCCTCGGCCGCTACGGCGACACGCTCACCGCCTTCTACATCTGCTTCGGGCTGGCGGCGCTGCTCGGCGGCGGCACCACGCCGATCCTGTACACACGGGCGGTGAACGGGCGGTTCGATGCGGCGCGGGGCTTGGCGCTGGGCCTGACCCTGGCGGGCATGGGCGTCATGGCCATGGTCCTGCCGCCGCTGCTCGCGGTCGTCATCGCCGGCCATGGCTGGCGCGCCGGCTACCTGATGCTGGCCGGCTTCGCCTTGCTGCCCTGGCCGTTCGTGCTGTGGTCGCTGGGCGGCAAGGCCGCGCGCGGCGCCGCGGCCGAGGAACCCTGGGGCGTCGACCGGGGCGTCGCCCTCCGCTCCCGCATCTTCTGGACCATCGCGCTCGGCTTCTGCGCCATCGCCATCGCCGTGTCGGCCCTGACGGTGCACATGGTGCCGCTGCTGCGCGATGCCGGGATGGAGCCGATGCAGGCGGCCGGCGTGGCCTCGCTGACCGGGGTCGGCGTGCTGCTCGGCCGGCTGGTCATCGGCTGGCTGATGGACCGGTTCTTCGCGCCGCGCCTCGCCGCCGGGATCTTCGGCCTGACCGCGCTGGGCTGCCTGCTGCTGGCCTATGGCGGCCTGGGGCTGGCGCCAGTGGCCGCCTTCCTGATCGGCTTCTCGCTCGGCGCCGAGGTCGACCTGATCTCCTATCTCACCGCGCGCTATTTCGGCATCCGGCGCTACGGCTTCCTCTACGCCACGATCTACGCCTGGTTCGTCATCGGCGCCGCGATCGGGCCGTACGTGGCCGGCCGGATCTACGACGCGACCGGCAGTTACGATGTGGCGATCTGGGGCGTCGTCGCCTGCCTGATCGCCGGGTCGCTGGCCGCCCTGTCGCTGCCCCGCTTCGACGCGCTGCGGCCGCGGGCGGCGGACACGATGCCGCATGAATCCGATCCCCGAGGCACCGCCGCGCAGGCCGTGCTCAGATGATGCAGAAGGATGCCGCTATGACCGCTTTCGACCAGACGCACGACCCGAAGCGCCGCAGCTGGGTTGCCTCCGCCAACCGGGACGGGGCCGACTTCCCGATCCAGAACCTGCCCTTCGGCGTCTTCAGCCCGGCCGGCGGCGTGCCGCGATTCGGCATCGCCATCGGCGACGGCATCCTGGATGTCGGCGCCGCCCGCGACGCGGGGCTGCTGTCCGGCGCCGCGGCCGACGCGGCCGACGCGGCCCAAGGTGGAGGGCAGGGCGGGGCGCTGAACCCACTGTTCGCCCTGCCTGCTTCTGTCCGCACCGAACTCCGCCGGCAGGTGTCGGCGCTGCTCGACGCCGGCGGCCCGGCGCGGCCCGAGCTGCTGCACGACGCGGCCGCCTGCCGGCTGCTGCTGCCGACCGAGGTGCGGAACTACACCGACTTCTACGCAGGCATCTATCACGCCCGCGCCGCCGGCGCCCTGATGGCGCCGGACAATCCGCTGCCGCCGAACTACAAATGGGTGCCGATCGCCTATCACGGCCGGGCTTCCTCGGTCCGCGCCAGCGGCGGGGATGTGCGGCGGCCGCAGGGCCAGCGCCCGCCGAGCAGCGGCGGCGACGGCCGGCCGGGCTTCGGCCCGTCGCAGCGGCTGGACATCGAGCTGGAGATGGGCTTCTACATCGGCCCCGGCAACGCGCTGGGCGAGCCGATCCCGATCGCCGAGGCGGGCGAGCGGATCGTCGGCTTCTGCCTGCTGAACGACTGGTCGGCGCGCGACATCCAGCGCTGGGAGATGTTCCCGCTCGGCCCGTTCCTCGGCAAGAGCTTCAGCACCACCGTCTCGCCCTGGGTGATCACCGCCGACGCGCTGCTTCCGTTCCGGGCATCGGCCATGGTGCGGCCGGAGGGCGACCCGGCGCCGCTCGACCACCTGCTGGACGGGGCCGACCAGGAGTCGGGTGGCCTGGACGTCGAGCTGACGGTCTGGCTGTCGACCGCCCGGATGCGGGCCGAAGGGCAGGAGCCGGCCACCATCATCACCTCCAACGCCCGGCACCTCTACTGGACGCCGGCGCAGATGGTGGCGCATCACAGCTCCAACGGCTGCAACCTGCTGCCGGGGGACCTGCTCGGCACCGGCACCATCTCCGGTCCGACCCGGGCGCAGCTGAGCAGCCTGCTGGAGCTGACCATGGGCGGAAGCGAGCCGGTGACGCTGCCGAATGGCGAGCAGCGCGGCTTCCTGTCCGATGGCGACGAGATCACCTTCACCGCCCGGTGCCGGCGCGACGGCTTCGTGCCGATCGGCTTCGGCGCCTGCACCGGCACCATCATCCCCTGACCCCCGGACACCGACCCATGGCCAAGCTCATCGACATCTCGATCCCGCTGGAGAACGACGTTCCGGCCGATCCGCCCCAGCAGAAGGTGTCGATCACCTATCGCGCCCATGCCGAGACCGCGCGGGACATCGCCGCGATCTTCCCGGGGATGCGGCCGGAGCAGCTGCCCGAGGGCATGGGTTGGGCGGTCGAGACCGTCACCATCTCGACCCACAACGGCACCCATCTCGATGCGCCCTGGCACTACCACCCGACGATGGACGGCGGCAAACGCGCCATCACCATCGACGAGGTGCCGCTGGAATGGTGCTTCCAGCCCGGCATCAAGCTGGACTTCCGCCACCTGCCGGACGGCTACATCGTCACCCCGGCCGAAATCGACGCCGAGCTGGATCGGATCGGCCACACGCTCAAGCCGCTCGAGATCGTGCTGGTCAACACCCGGGCGGGGTCGCGCTACGGCGAGGCCGACTACATCCACACCGGCTGCGGCATGGGCCGCGACGCCACGCTGCACCTGCTGAACCAGGGCGTTCGCCTGGTCGGCACCGATGGCTGGAGCTGGGATGCGCCGTTCAGCCACACGGCGAAGCGCTTCGTCGAGACCGGCGACGCCAGCCTGATCTGGGAAGGCCACAAGGCCGGCCGCGACATCGGCTACTGCCACCTGGAGAAGCTGCACAATCTGGAGGCGCTGCCGCCCACGGGCTTCACCGTCAGCTGCTTCCCGGTGAAGATCCGCGCCGCCTCCGCCGGCTGGACCCGGGCGGTGGCGATCCTGCCGGACTGAATCAGCCCGGCAGCAGGCTGCGCATCGCCGTGGCGGTCGTGATGGCCGCGGCGACATCCTCGTCGTCGTCCCCGTCCTCGGCATGCCAGAGGGCGGAGAGGACGGCCTGGGCGAAGGACCAGCGCAGGATGCGCTCCTCGGGCAGGCCGAGCGTTTCGGCGAAGATCCGCAGCCGGCGGGTGATCTGCCGGGGATCGTTATAGAGGTCCTCGGCACCGCCGGGGTTGCGCAGGCTGGCACCGGTCTCATAGGCCAGCTCGCCGATCACGCCCTTCGGGTCGATCACCAGCCAGCCGCGATCGCCGCCGTCCAGCACGTTCTCGTGATGCAGGTCGCCATGCAGCAGGAAGCGCCGGCCCTGGCTGGCGCAGAGATCCCTGTACTCGGCCTCGGCGCGGTCGAGCAGCATCGGCGGGATCTCGTCATGCGGCGCGGCGGCGCGATAGCGGGCGAAGGCGCGGCCCCAATCCCCGACCGTTGGCCAAGGGCCGGGCGGCGGGTCGTCCTGGTGCAGATCCGCCATCACGCGGCACAGGATGCGGACGGCCTCGTCGTCCCGGCCGGCCAGCACGATCTCGGTCAGCTCCGTCCCCGGCAGGGCCCGTTCCAGCAGCACGGCGTTCTGCTCGTGCCCCAGCACCCGGACGGCGCTGCGGCCCTGGTAGTGGGCCAGCATCATCGGGCCGAGGGCCTCGTCGCTGTTCGGCTTCAGCACCTTCAGCACCGCCCGCCGGTCGCCGCGGCGGACGAAGGCGAGATGGGCGCCGTTGCGCTCGATCGCCGCGCCGTCGGGCTCCAGCTCCCAGCGGTCGAGCCACAGCTCGATCGGCGACAGGGCGTTGCTCACGGCTTCCAGTCCAGCATCGCTTCCAGCACCCGGCGCAGCACCGCCTGCAGCGGCCGGGCCCGCCCCGCCTGATAGGTAAAGGGCGGGTCCTCGTCCATGTAGTGGCGTTGCGCCAGCTCCATCTGCAGCGCGTGCACGTCCCGCTGCGGCTGGCCGTAATGGCGGGTGATGATGCCGCCCTTGAACCGGCCGTCGACGACATGGGTGAAGCCCTCAGCCGTGCGGCAGATCTCCGCGATCCGGTCCTTCAGGGCCGGCGCCGCCGTGGCGCCGCCATTGCTGCCGAGGTTGAGGTCGGGCAGCAGGCCGTCGAACAGCCGCGGCACAACCGAGCGGATCGAATGCGCGTCGTAGAGCAGGGCGTAGCCGTGCTGCGCCTTGATCCGCTCCAGCTCCGCCGCCAGCGCGGCGTGATAAGGCTTCCACACCGTCTCCACCCGACCGACGATCTCGGCCTCGTCCGGTTGCTCGCCCGGCCGGTACAGCGGCCTGCCGTCGAAGTCGATGGTCGAGCACAGGCCGGTGGTGGCCTGGCCGGGATACAGGCTCTGGTCGTCCGCCGGGCGGTTAAGGTCGATGACGTAGCGCGACTGCGCCGCCTGGATGATGCTGACGCCAAGCCCTTCGGCGAAGTCGTAGAGCCGGTCGAGATGCCAGTCCGTGTCGCGCAGCAGCTGCCCTTCCGGCGTGAGCCTGGCCCGGATCGCATCCGGCACGCCGGTGCCGACATGCGGGATGCTCAGCAGCAGGGGCGCGGTGCCCCGGTGCAGGCGGAAAGCGTCCATCACGCGGCCTCCTTCGCGGCGCTCGGCAGCAGCCCGGCGGCATAGGCCAGGAAGGTGCCGGCCTGGACCAGTCCCTTCGCCGCCTCGATGTCGGGGGCGAAGAAGCGGTCCTCATCCCATTTCCGCACCTTGGCCCGGAGGACGGCGACCGCCGCCTCGATCCGCTCGGCGCTGCGCAGCGGGCGGTGGAAGTCGATGCCCTGCGCTGCGGCCAGCAGCTCGACGCCGACGATCACCGCGGTGTTCTCGGCCATGTCGCCCAGGCGCCGGGCGGCATGGGTCGCCATCGACACATGGTCCTCCTGGTTGGCCGAGGTCGGCAGGCTGTCGACCGAACTCGGATGCGCCAGGCTCTTGTTCTCGCTGGCCAGGGCGGCCGCGGTGACATGGGCGATCATGAAGCCGGAGTTCACCCCCGGATCGGCCACCAGGAAGGGCGGCAGGCCGGACAGGTTGGAGTCGGTCAGCAGCGCGATCCGCCGCTCCGACATCGCACCGATCTCGGCGATCGCCAGGGCCAGGTTGTCGGCGGCGAAGGCCACCGGCTCGGCGTGGAAGTTGCCGCCGGAGATGACGTCGCCGGTCTCCGGGAACACCAGCGGGTTGTCGGAGACGGCATTGGCCTCGATCTCCAGCACCCGCGCCGCGTGGCGGATCTGGTCGAGGCAGGCGCCCATCACCTGCGGCTGGCAGCGCAGGGAGTAGGGGTCCTGCACCCGGTCGTCATTCTCGACATGCGAGGCGCGGATGGCGCTGTGCTCGAGCAGGCTGCGCAGCACCGCCGCCACCTCGATCTGGCCCGGCTGGCCGCGCCATTCGTGGATGCGGGCGTCGAAGGGCGCGTCGGAGGCGCGGGCGGCGTCGACCGACATGGCGCCGGCGACGAGTCCGGCGGCGAACACCTCCTCCGCCGCGAACAGGCCGAACAGGGCCAGGGCGGTGGAGACCTGGGTGCCGTTCAGCAGGGCCAGGCCTTCCTTCGGCGCCAGGGTCAGCGGCTCGAGGCCGATCTGGCGCAGCGCGTCGGCGGCCGGCCAGCGCTTGCCCTTGAGCCGGATCTCGCCTTCGCCGAGCAGCGCCGCCGACATGTGGGCGAGGGGGGCGAGGTCGCCCGACGCGCCGACTGAGCCCTTGGCCGGGATGCAAGGATAGGCGCGGGCGTCGAGCAGCGCCTGCAGCGCCTCGATCACCACCCAGCGCACGCCGGACCGGCCGCGGGCCAGGCCGTTGAGCTTGAGCGCCAGGATCAGCCGGACGATGGCGTCGTCGAGCAGCGGCCCGGTGCCGGTGGCGTGCGACAGCACCAGGTTGGTCTGCAGCTGTTCCAGCCGGTCGGTCGGGATCCGGGTCTGGGCCAGCTTGCCGAAGCCGGTGTTGATGCCGTAGGCGGTGCGGTTCTCGTCGACGATCGCGGCGACGGTGGCGGCCCCGGCTTCGATCTCCGGCCGGCAGGCGGGGTCGAGGCGCACGGCGGCGTCGGTGCGGGCGATGGCGCGGAGCTGCGGCAGCGCCAGGCGGCCGGCGGTGAAGGTGATGTCGGCCATGTCAGTAGAGATGATTCCGGTAGGAGTTTTCGAGCCGGGTGTCGGTCTCGGCGGTGTCGAGGCCCTTGATCTGGTCGGCCAGGATCTTGCCCAGGGTCGGGAAGCTGCCGCGTTCGATCTGCACCGCCGGGTCCCACAGGCGGGACCGGATCAGCGCCTTGCCGCAGTGGAAGTACAACTGGTCGACCGTGACCCGGAGGGCCGCGGTCGGGACCTTGCCGTCGACCGCCATCGGCTGCAGCACCGCCGGGTCGGTGGTGATCGCGGCGCCGCCATTGACCCGCAGCGTCTCGTTGATGCCGGGAACGAAGAACACCAGCCCGACCTTCGGGTTCTCGACCACGTTCGACAGGCTGTCGCACAGGTTGTTGCCGCGCCGGTCCGGGATCAGCAGGGTGGTCTCGTCGGCCACCGTGACGAAGCCGGGCGCGTCGCCGCGGGGAGAGGCGTCGGCGCTGCCGTCCACCCCCGCCGTGGCGATCACCAGGAAGGGCGACAGGCCGATGAAGGCGCGGGCGTGCCGGTCGATCCGGTGCAGGATCTTGTTCTGCACCAGCCCGCTCGGCTCCGGATAGCGGCTGCGCAGCTCGGCTTGGTCCCGGACGATCTCCTCGGCGTGAACGATCCCGTCATCCATGCGTGTCCTCCAGCATCGGCAGCTTCATGCCCTGTTCGCGGGCACAGTCGCGGGCGATGTCGTAGCCCGCATCGGCATGCCGCATGACGCCGGTTCCCGGATCGTTGGTCAACACCCGCTCCAGCCGCCGCGCCGCCTCGGCCGTGCCGTCGGCGACGATCACCATGCCGGCATGCTGGCTGTAGCCCATGCCGACGCCGCCGCCATGGTGCAGGCTGACCCAGGTGGCGCCCGAGGCGGTGTTCAGCAGGGCGTTCAGCAGCGGCCAGTCGGAGACGGCGTCGGAGCCGTCCTGCATCGCCTCGGTCTCGCGGTTCGGGCTGGCGACCGAGCCGGAGTCGAGGTGGTCGCGGCCGATCACGATCGGCGCCTTCAGCTCGCCCTTGGCCACCATCTCGTTGAAGGCGAGGCCCAGGCGGTGCCGCTGGCCGAGGCCGACCCAGCAGATCCGCGCCGGCAGGCCCTGGAAGGCGATGCGCTCGCGCGCCATGTCCAGCCAGTTGTGCAGATGCGGGTCGTCCGGGATCAGCTCCTTCACCTTCTGGTCGGTCTTGTAGATGTCCTCCGGGTCGCCGGACAGGGCGGCCCAGCGGAACGGGCCGATGCCGCGGCAGAACAGCGGGCGGATATAGGCCGGGACGAAGCCGGGGAAGTCGAAGGCGTTGTCGACCCCGACATCCTGGGCCATCTGGCGGATGTTGTTGCCGTAGTCGAGCGTCGGGATGCCCATGGCGTGGAAGTCCAGCATCGCCCGGACATGCGCCGCCATGCTCTCCTTCGCGGCGCGGACCACGCCGTCGGGGTCGGTCAGGCGGCGGGATTCGGCCTCGGCCCAGCTCCAGCCCGCCGGCAGGTAGCCGTTCAGCGGGTCATGCGCCGAGGTCTGGTCGGTCACCGCGTCCGGACGCCAGGCCGGGTCGTTTTTCGCCCGGCGCACGATCTCCGGGAAGATCTCGGCGGCATTGCCCAGCAGGCCGACCGAGACGGCGCGGCCCTGGGCCTTCGCCTCGTTCACGATCGCCATCGCCTCGTCCAGCGTGTCGGCCTTGCGGTCGACATAGCGGGTGGCCAGGCGGCGCTCGATCCGGCTGGCCTGGCATTCGACCGCGATCATCGAGGCGCCGGCCATGGTCGCGGCCAGCGGCTGCGCGCCGCCCATGCCGCCCAGCCCGCCGGTCAGCACCCAGCGGCCCTTCAGGTCGCCGCCATAGTGCTGACGGCCGACCTCGGCGAAGGTCTCGTAGGTGCCCTGCACGATGCCCTGGCTGCCGATATAGATCCAGGAGCCGGCCGTCATCTGGCCGTACATCATCAGGCCCTTGGCCTCGAGCTCGCGGAAATGCTCCCAGGTCGCCCAGTGCGGCACCAGGTTGGAGTTGGCGATCAGCACCCGCGGCGCGTCGGTGTGGGTGCGGAAGATGCCGACCGGCTTGCCCGACTGGACCAGCAGCGTCTCGTCCGGGGCCAGGTCCTTCAGGCTGCGGACGATGGTGTCGAAGGACTGCCAGTCGCGGGCTGCCTTGCCGATGCCGCCATAGACCACCAGCTCGTCCGGATTCTCGGCCACGTCGGGGTCGAGGTTGTTCATCAGCATGCGCAGGGCGGCTTCGGTCTGCCAGGTGCGGCAGCTCATCTCCGTCCCGTGCGGCGCCCGGATGACGCGGCGGTTGGTGGCGGTCGTCACGGCAAGGCCTCCCTCTGAATTGGCGCTGGCGTCGAATTGGTATAGGGTTGTATATACAACCTGTGACGGGCCGACAAGGGCCAGAGAGGATGCCATCGTGATGGAGCCCCAGCCCCTGGCGCTGCTGGACGAGCCGCAGCCGCTGTACCGCCGCGTCAAGGCGATGATCCTGCGCTCGATCGAGACCGGGGAGTGGCCGGAGAACGGGCGGGTGCCGTCGGAGAACGAGCTGGTGAAATCGCTCGGCATCAGCCGGATGACGATCCACCGGGCGCTGCGCGAGCTGACCGAAGCCGGGATGCTGGTGCGGGTGCAGGGCGTCGGCACCTTCGTCGCCGGGGTCAAGCCCGAGGCGCCGCTGATGGAGATCCGCAGCATCGCCGACGACGTGCGGGCCCGCGGCCATGCCCACAGCGCCACGGTGGTGCTGCTGCGGCCGGAGGCGGCGACGGCGGAGACGGCGGCGCGGCTGGAGGTGCCGGAGGGTACGGCCATCGCCCATTCGGTGCTGATCCACCACGAGGACCGCGTGCCGATCCTGCTGGAGGACCGGCTGGTGCGGCTCGATTCGGCGCCGCACTACCTGGCGCAGGACTTCACCCGGATCACGCCGCATGACTACCTGATGCAGGCGGCGCCGATGCCCGACGGCGAGCATGTGGTCGAGGCGGTGCTGGCCGAGCCGTGGGAGCGCGAGCACCTCAGGATCGGCCGGCACGAGCCCTGCCTGCTGGTGCATCGCCGCACCTGGGCGGCGGGCCGGCTGGTCAGCGTCGCCCGCCTGCTGTTCCCCGGCTCGCGCTACCGCATCGGCGGGCGCTTCACGAGCCGGCCCTCGGCCGGCTGACGATCTCGCGGTCGAGCCGGGCGGCGAGGGCGTCGCCGACCCCGGTCATCGGCAGGCGCAGCTCCGGGCTGTCGATCAGGCCGGTGCGCCACAGCCAGTGCTTGATCGGCGCCGGGCTCGGCTCGGCGAACAGCAGCCGCGGCAGCTCGGACAGGGCCCGCCAGGCGGCGAGGGCGCCCGGCTGGGCGCCGATCGCGGCGAAGGCTGCGGTCTCGACCTGGGCCGAGGCCAGGATGCCGCCGTCGGCGCCCTGGGTCAGGGCGGTGTAGAACAGCGCGTCCTCGCCGGTCAGCACCGAGAAGCCGGCGGGGCGATCGCGCAGCAGGTCGAAGGACTGCCGGGCGTCGGCGCAGCAATCCTTGACCCCGACGATGTTGGGGCGCTCGGCGAGGCGCAGCATGGCCTCGTTGCCCAGGTTGACGCCGGTCCGGTAGGGGATGTTGTAGATCAGGATCGGCCGGTCCGTCGCCTCGGCCAGGGCGGAGAAGTGGCGGACCAGGCCCTCCTGCGACGGGCGGACGTAATAGGGGCAGGCGATCAGGTATCCCTCGACCGGCCAGGCGGCGGTGCAAGCGAGGTCCTTGACCAGCTTGCGGGTGTCGCTGCCGGAGAGACCGAGATACAGCGGCAGCGGGCGCTCTTCGGCCGCGATCGCGACCACGCGCTCGGTCTCCCCGGCGTCGAGCGTCATGCCCTCGCCGGTGGTGGCGGCGAGGATCAGGCCGTCGACCGGGCCGGCGGCGTAATGCCGGACCAGCCGGCGCAGCGAGGCCTCGTCGAGCGCGCCGTCGCGGAACGGGGTGATCAGCGGCAGCCAGAGGCCGGTCGGGGCGGGAAGGGGCATGGTTCGTCTCCTGCGTGCGGGGCCGGAGACGGGGCTGGCGCAGAGACGACAAGACCCCGTCCGAACCGGCGGGGTCTGGTGGATCCTGATGCGCGCGGCGGCTTACCGCGGGCAGTGATCTCCGGTCCCCGCGAGCGGGGCTTTTTTGGCTTTGGCGAAGAGGGCGCGGCCGGAGGTCATGGCCGGACAGTGGCCTGCGGCCCGCAGAGCTGTCAAGCCGGTGAGAAGCGCTGAGCCAGCCGGGGCTTCCCAATTGAGGCATATGTTATGCACCGCCTTGGTGCTAGCTTCATCGCAGTTGCCAAAGAGATTTGAGACAAAGGCAATCTTTCTATTCACGGGCCATGCCGCTATCGGCGGCGCTGCAGCCAAGCCGCGACGACCTTCCGGTCACCAGAGCCGGCGCTGTAGTCGACACTCTTGGAAGTAAGGGGCTTTCCATGGCGAATTTGGTCGTCAACGCGACGAACGGCATCAACGGCGCAGGGTTTTCGATTGCAGCGATGCAGGCGCTCGCTTTCGACAATCCGCAGCTCGGGGAGTTCACTCCGACCTTCGTCAAGGTGAACTTCGACGACGGGCTGTCGGTCGAAGTGACCGGCTCCGGCTTCGGCCTCGGCCTCGGCGGCGTGACCGGAACCGCGACCAAGCTGGTGCTGCTGCAGGGCGGCAGCCCGGTGGTCACCCTGTCCGGCTTCTCGATCGCGGCACAGACCGTCTATGACGCGGTGGAGGCGGGCGACTATCAGGGGCTGGCCGCGATCATGTTCGCCGGCGCCGACACCATGACCGGATCGCAGCAGACCGACACGCTGCTGGGTCTCGGCGGCGACGACACCCTCTCCGGCCTCGGCGGCAGCGACAGCCTGCTGGGTGGCGACGGCAACGACGTTCTCCGCGGCGGCGCGGGGGCGGATGCGCTCAATGGCGGCAACGGGACCGACACCGCGAGCTATTACGAAACCAGCACCGTCATCACGGTCAACCTGACGACCGGCACCGGCACCGGCGGCGTCGCCCAGGGCGACGTGCTGATCTCGATCGAGAACCTCAGCGGCGGCCAGGGCACCGACACGCTGACGGGCGACGCCGGCGCCAATGTGCTGCAGGGCTGGAACGGCAACGACGTGCTGACCGGGGTCGGCGGCAAGGACACCCTCACCGGCGGCGCCGGCGCGGACCGCTTCGTCTATGCCGCCACGGCGCACAGCGCGGTCGGGGCCAACGCCGACCGGATCGCCGACTTCAGCCGGGCCCAGGGCGACAAGATCGACCTGTCGGCGATCGACGCCAACACCGTGCTGGCCGGCAACCAGGCCTTCAGCTTCATCGGCAACGGCCTCTACACCGGCGTCGCCGGGCAGCTGCGCTTCGCCGTGGTGAGCCCCGGCATCACCACCATCGCCGGCGACGTCAACGGCGACGGGGCCTCGGACTTCCACATCAGCCTGTCCGGCCTCATCGGCATGCTGGGCACCGACTTCGTGCTCTAACGGAAGGCGGGCGGCTCCCACGTCCGCAGCCGGGTTTCGAGGGGGGCGAGGTCGAACGGGACCGCGCCCCTCGCGGCCCTCCCATTTGAGGGATGTATCGTGCGTTGCCTTAGGGATACAGTCGGAACAGCCGCTCAACCGATTTTTAGACAAAGACATTTGACCGATTTGTGGGCCGGATCGTGATCGGCGGGGCGCTGTCATCGACACTCTCGGCAACAGGGGCTTTTCATGGCGAATTTGGTGGTCAACGCGCCGAACGGCATCAGCGGCGCAGGGTTTTCGATCGCGGCGATGCAGGCGCTCGATTTCGACAATCCGGTGCCCGTGACCTTCACCCCGACCTTCGTCAAGGTGAACTTCGACGGCGGGCTGTCGGTCGAAGTGACCGGCTCCGGAATGGGCATCGGCCTCGGCGGCGTCACCGGAACGGCGACCAAGCTGGTGCTGCTGCAGGGCGGCAGCCCGGCGGTCACCCTGTCCGGCTTCTCGATCGCGGCGTCGACCGTCTACAACGCGGTGCAGGCGGGCGACTATCAGGGGCTGGCGGCGGTGATGTTCGCCGGCGCCGACACCATGACCGGATCGCAGCAGACCGACACGCTGTTCGGTCTCAGCGGCGACGACACCCTCTCCGGCCTCGGCGGCAACGACACGCTCTTCGGCGGCGACGGCAACGATGTCCTCCGCGGCGGTGCGGGGGCGGATGTCCTGGACGGCGGCAACGGGACCGACACCGTCAGCTACTACACCAGCGGCATCGGCATCGTGGTCGATCTCTCCACCGGCAGAGGCAGCCTCGGCGAGGCCCAGGGCGACACCATGACCGGGATCGAGAACGTCTCCGGCAGCCAGAGCTGGGACAGCCTGGTCGGGAACACCGGCGCCAATGTGCTGCAGGGCTGGAACGGCAACGACAGAATCCTCGGCGGCCGCGGCGCGGACACGCTGAGCGGCGGCGCCGGGGCCGACACCTTCTTCTATGCCGGCACGATCCACAGCCTGGTCGGGGCCGGGGCCGACCGGATCACCGACTTCAGCCATGCCCAGGGCGACAAGATCGACCTGGCGCAGATCGACGCCAACACCATCGCCGCCGGCAACCAGGCCTTCAGCTTCATCGGCAACGGCCTGTACACCGGCGTCGCCGGGCAGCTGCGCTTCGCCTTCGCCCAGCCCGGCCTCACCACCATCGCCGGCGACGTCAACGGCGACAAGGTCTCGGACTTCCACATCAACCTGACCGGCGGCTTCGCCGTGGTGGCCGGCGACTTCGTGCTCTAGCGCCGGGCGGGCGGCTCCCACGCCCTGAGCCAGGCCTCAATGGGGGCGAGGTCGAACGGGACCTCGCCCTCGCGGCCGATCGGCAGCAGCGGGCGGATCGCCCGCCAGGGGTCGCGCAGGCCCAGGCCGAGCCCGTCGATGGGCAGGTCGCGGCGGGCGATCGCCCACACCGCGACCGCGGCCTCCACCGCCACCGCGGTCCAGGCGGCGTCGAGCTGGCGCTCGGTCTCCTCGACCGCGAAGGGGGCCATGCCGCCGACATCCTCGACCCCGTCGCAGACCTGGCCGCGATACTGCAGCGCCACCGGCTGGGCGGCGATGCGGGCGGCGGCGACCTTGGCCGCGGCGATGTGGCCGAGATTGAGGAACTGCACCCCGCCGGCCGCCCCGGCCTCGGCCGCCAGCCCGGCGGGCAGGCCGCTGAAGGACGGCCATTGCAGCTTGTGCACCCGCTCGCCCGAGGCCTCGACGGCCTTGCCGATTGCGAGGCGCAGCGCGTCGAGCGCGACCGCCAGCAGCGTCGTCTCCATGCTGCCGTGAGAGATCGCGGCGCCGGTGGCGCGGTCGACCAGCGGGTTGTCGGCGACGGCGTTCAGCGCGCCCTCCCACGCCTCCCAGGCCCAGGCCAGCGCGGTGCGGGCGGCGCCGTGGATCTGCGGCGCGCAGCGCAGGCTGAGCGGATCCTGCAGCAGGCGCGGGGCGCCGGGCTGCCACAGCGCGCTGTCCTCCAGCAGCCGGCGCAGGGCCCGGCCTGAGGCGGCGTGGCCGGCCTGCGGATGGGCGCGCTCCACCGTCTCCGACCAGGCGCCAGGGTTGCCGCGGAAACCCTCCAGCGCCAGCGCGGCGGCGAGGTCGAGCGCGTCGAGCAGCCGCTTCACCTCGGCCAGGGCCAGGGCGCCGGCGGCGAGGGTGAGGGCGTTGCTGTTGAGCAGCGACATCGCCTCCTTCGCCGCCAGCCCGTCGAGCGGCGGCACGGAGGTGAGCCCGTCCAGCGCCGGGCCGTCGGAGGCGCGGCCGACCAGCGGCAAGGCGAGCTGCGACAGGGCGACGATGTCGGAGGCGCCGACCGAGCTGCCGGTGCGGACGTCGGGCGCGACGCCGGCATTGGCGCGGGCGAGCTGCGCCGCGCACAGCGCCGGGCGGACGCCGGACCAGCCGCGGGCCCAGCCGTTCAGCTGCACCGCCAGCGCCGCGCGGAGCACGGCGGCGGGCGCCCGGCGGCCGGGGGCGCGGGTGGCGTGGCCGGTCAGCACGGCGAGGTTGAAGGCGGCGTCGCGGCGCGGGTCGACGGAAAAATCCTTCTGCGAGCCGAAGCCGGTGGTGATGCCATAGGCCGGCACGCCGGCCTCGACGATGCGGTCGACGATGCCGCGCGCCTCGGCGATGCGGTCCCAGGCGGCGTCGGACAGGGCCAGCCGGGTGGCGCCGGCGGCGAAGCGGGCCAGCGCGGCGATGCCGAGGCTGTCGCCGTCGAGGGTCAGGACGGCCGTGTCGGCCGCGGGCATGTGGCTCATGATTCGGGGGGCTCGCTTCGTCTCGATGCGAGAGGTAGGGCAGGGCGGCGCGGCATGCCGCCAGCCGAACGCCGCCCGCTGTTCCGCCAGCGACAGTGGGCCCTCTCCGGTTCACGATCACAGCCCGGCCCTGCGCAACAATCGCTTGGCGCCGCCGCCGGAGATGGCGAGGATGCGCGCCATGGACGCACCGATCCTCACATACCCCCACCCCACGGCGCCCGAGCCCGGCGTGCCGGTGGAGGTGGCGCCCGGCCTGCTGTGGCTGCGCTTCCCGCTGCCGATGGCGCTGAACCACGTCAACCTCTGGCTGCTCGAAGACGGGGATGGCTGGACCCTGATCGACGCCGGCATCGGCAACGGCGCCTCGCGCGAGATCTGGGACGCCCTCCTGGCCGGGCCGCTCAGGCACAAGCCGATCCGCCGGGTGCTGATCACCCACATGCACCCCGACCATATCGGCTTGGCCGGCTGGCTGTGCGAGCGCTTCCGGGCGCCGCTGACCATGACGCTGTCGGAATACGCCACGGCCCGCGCCACCTGGTCGGACGACCGGCCCGAGGTGGCGGCCGCGCATGCCGCCTTCTACCGCGCCGCCGGCCTGCCGGCCGAGGCGGCGGAGATGGTGGAGGCGCGCGGCAATGTCTATCGCCGCGGCGTCTCGCCGATCCCGGTCGCCGCCCGCCGCATCCGCGACGGCGACACGCTGGCGATCGGCGGCCGGAAGTGGCGGGTGATCGTGGGCGAGGGCCATTCCAGCGAGATGGCCTGCCTGTACGACGCCGAACGCGGGATCCTGATCTCGGCCGACCAGGTGCTGCCGAAGATCAGCCCGAACGTGTCGGTCTGGCCGTCGGAGCCCGAAGCCGACCCGCTGGCGGATTTCCTGCGCAGCCTGGCCGTGCTGCGGCAATTGCCGGCGGAGACGCTGGTGCTGCCCTCGCATGGCCTGCCCTTCTTCGGCCTGACCGAGCGGATCGACTGGCTGGCCGCCCATCACGCGGAGCGGCTGGCCCTGACCCGCGAGGTCTGCCGCCAGCCGGCGACGGTGGCCGAGCTGATGGCGGCGATGTTCCACCGCGCGCTGGACCGGCAGCAGATGATGTTCGCGGTGGGTGAGGCGACGGCCCATCTGAACCGCCTGGTCGCCGCCGGCGACCTGGCCCGGGAGACCGGGGCGGACGGGGTGTGGAGGTTTCGGCAGGTCTGATCGGAACCGGTGCTGGCTCATTGTTGCCTCTCCCGCGGGTCCCCGGATCAAGCCCGGGGAGGAGAGGTCGGGCTCGCGCAGCGAGACCGGGTGAGGGCGGGCCCTGGCCTCGACAAAACCCCCTCACCCGGAGGCGCAAGCGCCTCCGACCTCTCCCGCAAACGGGAGAGGCAAAAACATCGGGCTTGATGGTGAGGATGGTGCGTGGCAGCGCTCAGCCGCCGCCCGGTTTCAGCTCCCAGGGTGGGCGGTCGAGCCGCTCCTCGGTGAAGAGGTCGATCCAGCCGGGCGGGGTTTTCCGGCTGCCCTTGAAGTAGAAATACCGGGCCGCCTCCGGGCCGGTCTCGGGCCACCACTTCGATTCGGGCTCGTCGTCCTCCGCGCCGGGGCCATCGGACCAGTTGGTGCCGGAATAGTCGGGGTTCAGCCAGGCCGGATCCGGGTGGATGCCCATGTCGCGGCAGAGATGGATGACGATCTCCTCGAGCGGGTGCTCGGCGAGCGCGAGGGCGGCGTCGATGTCCTCATCCTCGATCAGCCGCTCCCACAGATCGGCCAGCAGCGCCTCGCCCTTCTCGGCGTCGACCGAATCGTCGCCGTCGATGGAGCAGGAGACGGCGCGGGCCACCTGGCGGCGCCGCTTCTCCTTCTCCTCGGCCCGGTCCCGGGCATGGGCGGCGGCCTTCTGCGCCATCTCCTGGCGCTTCTGGGCGAGGTGCAGCTTCAGCGCCAGGGTACGGCGGATGCCGCGGGCGATGCGATCGAGGGAAATCTCCAAATCCTTGGCCGCGGCGGCGTCGCCGGCCTTGATCGCGGCCAAGGAGGCGGCATGCATGGCCTCGGCGCGCTCCATCGCCATCTCGGCCAGCCGGTCGAGCATGCGCGCGGCCTGCTCGGCATCGGCGGAGGCCGGTGCGGCTGGCAGCGGGGTGGAGTCGGAGTGCGGCTTGTTCATAGAACATAGCATGAACGATAACGATCCACCCGCGCAATGAACATTGTGTTAACTGCCGGAACGCTAGGAAATCCGCGGTGTTCGGATGGCGGATAGGTCTTCGTATCGCTAGGGCTTACGCCACCCCAAGGATACCCTCATTTCGATAGGCTTCACTTCGGGGCAGTTCGATTGCCCCTCACTTGGCCGGAGCCAACTTGATGAATCGTATAGCGACATTGAATCGCATCGCCTCCATATGGCGAACCTCATCTCGTAGAGTAAGCTTGCTAAAGAAAGGAATATCGAAGCCTCCGTCGCGTCGCGGCGCATCAGCTATCTGAAATTCGACAGTCCAGCGCTCATCGAGGCTATTTTTGAGCCTCTCCGCAGCTTCAGTACCATGGAGATCTGACACCCGTTGCACCAGTGCCGACCGAAACGGCTCATATGTCCGAAGCATTTGTGCCGCGTTACTGCCTTGTTTAAAAAAATGGCTTAGAATGCTTGATTGTCGTGAACTTTTCTTGATATGGATAAACCGCCGACCCTCTATATCGAGAAGATCGCATGCTTCGATTCCTCTGCCTGGTTCCTCGGCAATCTCAACTAGTTTTTGATCCATAAGTAAATACCCGGAGCTCGATGCGATTTCTATATTATAAGATTCTTCTGATTGGTAGTAAGGTTTTATCCTTTTTCTCTTCTCCGGCGGTGTATAAATCTTTCTAAGCGGCGTAAATTTTGGGTCTGGGGCTCTGAGCAGCGCTATAAACTTCTCGTCAGCGGCAGCCTTATAGGTATCATCCAGTCTGTACCAAACTCCCTCGTTTAACGCGTACCGTGCCGTACCAACTACCACCGAACCTACCAACGCGCGTCTAATCGACCATTGCTCAAGCTTGTCGCCGGCCTCTGAATGCACAGCGATCTTGTGCTTCTTGAGTAGATCTATGTCCAATTTCTCAAGTTCGTTTCCCAATCCTTTCCGATATATGTCTATAGAAATATCCGGAAAGAATTCCCTGATACCAACGTTCACGAAAGAAAAATAGCCAATGCTTGTAGGAAGTATCTCTGGTATTGCGATTTCAAATTCGCCGCTATCGTTAATGAGGTGTTTTATCAACTCCGAATCTAGGGTGTTAATGAGATTGCTATCAAGAACCGGCGACAGAAAGTCGATGATTTTGAAAGCGGTATCTTTATATTTTTCTAAGCTAAAAAGTCTGAGCGCCTCCATCGCGACATTAGGAATCTCCGACATCAACACGCTCTTCGAAAATCTCAGTGCTCGCGATCCCGTAATTTTATCAGCAAAATCATCATCGTCCGCATAACCACTGACTTTCCTAATAAGATCGAGAGCCTCATCGAATCCAAACGACCTCAGGTCTCGCTGGCCAGCTGCTTGGGAAAAACCTCGAATAGCATCGCCAATATGTGAATGTTCAACACTTCTAAGTTTCTCGTCGCTGAGTTTATTGATCGCAACCTTAAGGCCGAAGTCGGCCTCCGTCTTTGATTCATCTAGATAGACATGACCATAGGAAAAAGTGATCGCAAAAATTTTCTGATCCTTCTTGAAAACGACGACGGCGCAGGGCGACTGAGAGACAAGATCCGTCGGGATCGCAAAAATCTCAGATAAGTGGCTGACCCATTTTGGAGGTGATCTTCGACCCGGAAACGTGAAAAGAACGCTTTCATCTCCTAAACCATTTGAAGTTAGGCGTTTCGCAAATCCATTTTCGACGAGATCATGTGCCGATGTCGTCATAATTTCATCAAGTGACCTCAGGAGTTCAGTGCCTAGATAAAGGGAAAAGGTCTTTGTTTTGGTCATTTCACATTCGTCCTACAATTAAAGCATGCGCATCTGTATATTCAGCTCGTGGAGATTGATTTTTGCGCCCTAAGGGCCCCTAAGGATAGGTGGGGAAATGATCAGAAGCGACGCTTGACACCTAAGAGACCGTTTGGAAATTGCGGATGGGGGCTTTCTCGGCGAGCGAGGATATGATTCAAGCTATGGATGTGGACGGAACAGAGCCGTGGCCGGATGGCCGAGATCGCAAAGAAGACCAAGCGCTAT
>NZ_JBQJIK010000073.1:0-43429 GCF_052078665.1 Inquilinus sp. CA228
GACCGGCACGAGGCCAGCGACGACTGGCTGCTGCTGACCGCCTGGGCGCGGTCGATGGCGCATCGCGCAGTGCGGGCGGTAGCGGGATCGGCCCGCTTCACCGTCGAGCGGCTGTGCCGCGGCGGGCGCCTGGCCCCGGCCGCGGTGCCGCGCTTCGCGGCGCTGCTGAGGGTGCTGGCGGAGTTCGGGCTGGCGACGGAGGAGGATGGCGCCTGGCGCCTGGCCCCTGCCCGCCTGCCGTCGCCCCAGGCGATCCTGCGCTCGATCCTGGCCGCGCATCCGGAGCGCGGCGCCGAGACGGTGATGGCCGCCCGGCTGTCGCGCGACCTGGTCGCGGCGCTGCGCAGCGGGGAGAAGCTGCGCTTCTCCAAGGGCGTCGAGGCGCATGCCCGCGCCGCCTCGCCGCTGCTGCCGCTGGCGGCGGCGCTGCTCGGTCGCCTGGCTGCCGGTCGTGCGGCGCCCCTGGCGCTGCTGCTGGTCGACCCCGTGGGCGAGCTGGTGCCGGCGCTGCTGCCGCTGCTCCGCGACGGCGCCCTGACCGTGGCGGTGACCCGGCCCGAGCCGAAGGCCCTGGCCGGCCTGGCCGCGCGCAGCCCGCGCCTGCCCGGCCTGCGGATCCTGGACGAGCAGACCACGGTCCCGCCGGGCCGCTTCGACCTGGCCCTGTCGGTCGGCACCATGCCGGCCGGGGATTCGGCGCGGCTGGGGCAGCTTGTGGCCGGGCTGCTGCGTCCGGGCGCCGCGGCCGTCACCATCGACACCATCCCGGACACGGTGACCGCCCTGCTGCTCGAGGGCATGGCGGACGGCCTCACCTCGCAGGACGGGCTGGCGCAGGCCGGGTTCCGGCCGGCGGCCCGGCACCGCGTCGGCACCCGAGGCGCGGCGGCGCAGCTGGTGGTCTGGGACCGGCCGGCCATAGACATGCCGGCCGAACCGGCCGGGCCGATCCTGATCCGCCCGCCGGCCGCCGACACCGAGCTGCTGGCCGACCTGGCCGACCGGCTGCGCAAGCGGGGCCACCCGGTGCGCATCGATCCGGCCGCGGCGGCGGCGGAGGGGGACATCGTGCTGCTGCCGCTGATGCTGGACACGGCACGCGACCCGGTCGCCTTCCTGACCAAGGCCATCCTGGCGGTGCGGGCGGAGGCCGAGGCCCTGCCGGCGAAGTCCACCCTGTGGCTGCTCGCCCGCTGCGGCAAGCTGAACGGCAAGGCCGATGGCGGCCGCGGCCTGGCCGAGGCGCTGGCGGCCTTCGCCCGCACCCTGGCGAACGAGTATTCCGGCATCACCATCCGCTTCGCCACCCTGGCCCCGGCCCTGGCCGACGACGCCGCGGCGGCGGCGCGGGCCGGGCTGATCGGATCGGGCGTGGGCCTGGCCGAGACCGAGGTCGAGATCGACCGCGACGGCCTCTTCGTCAGCCGGGTGGAAGCGGTGCGGCCGGCGCCGCAGGACGCCCCGGCGGAGGACCGGGCCGCCCGCCTGGCCCTGGCCGCCCCGGGCAGCCTGGGCCGGATCGGCTGGACAGCGGCCGAGCGCCGGGCGCCCGGACCGGAAGAGATCGAGATCGAGGTCGCGGCCAGCGGGCTGAACTTCCGCGACGTGATGTTCTCGCTGGGCCTGCTGCCGGATGATTATCTCGAGGACGGCTTCGCCGGCCCGACGCTCGGCTTCGAATGCGCCGGCACGGTCCGCCGCGTCGGCGCGGCGGTGACCGACCTGCGCGAGGGCGACCGGGTGATGGCCTTCGCCCCGGCCGCCTTCGCCACCCATGTCACGGTGCCGGCCCAGGTGGCGATGCGGGTGCCGGAGGGGGTCGACTTCGCCGCCGCGGCGACCAAGCCGGTCGCCTTCATCACCGCCTGGTATGCGCTGGTGCACCAGGCCCGGCTGGGCCGCGGCGAGAGCGTGCTGATCCACGGCGCCGCCGGCGGCGTCGGCCTGGCGGCGCTGCAGATCGCCAAGCTGCGCGGCGCCACCGTGGTGGCCACCGCCGGCAACGAGGACAAGCGCGCTTTGGCCCAGCTGCTGGGCGCCGATCTGGTGCTGGATTCCCGGTCGCTGGCCTTCGCCGACGAGATCCGCTGGAAGCTGGGCGGCGTCGACGTGGTGCTGAACTCGCTGTTCGGCGACGCCATGCGCCGCAGCCTGCGGGCGCTGAAGCCGTTCGGCCGCTTCGTCGAGCTGGGCAAGCGCGACTTCGTCGCCGACACCGCGGTGGGCTTGCGCGCCTTCGCCCGCAACGTCTCCTATTTCGGGGTCGATGCCGACCAGCTTCTCAATGCCCAGCCAGGCCTGACCAAGCGCCTGCTGCGCGACCTGGACCGGCTGTTCGCGCAGCGCCGCCTGACCCCCCTGCCGCACCGGGTGTTCCCGGCCGACCAGGCGGAGGACGCGTTCCGGCTGATGCAGGGCGCCGGCCATATCGGCAAGATCGTGATCACGCCGCCGCGCGAGATCCCGGCGGCGCCTGCCGCCGAGGCCCGGTTCGAGGCGCAGGACACCGGCTTCCACCTGGTCACCGGCGGCTTCGGCTTCGCCACCGCGCTGTGGCTGGCCGAGCACGGGGCGAAGACGATCGTCGTCGCCTCCCGCCGCGGCGCGCTCGGGCCCACGGAAAAGGCCCAGGCCGAGCGGCTGGCGAAGCAGGGCGTCACCCTGGCGGCGGAGCGGCTGGACGTCACCGACCGGGCCGCCTGCGAGAAGCTGCTGGCGGCGCTGGAGCGCCGGCACGGCCCGCTGCGCGGCATCATCCACGCCGCCATGGTGCTGGATGACGGGCTGCTGCGCGACCTGGATGCGGCGCGGATCGAGCGGGTGCTGGCGCCGAAGATCAAGGGCGCGATCCACCTCGACCTGGTCAGCCGCACCCGGGCGCCGGACTATTTCGTGCTGTTCTCCTCCGCCACCACGCTGATCGGCAATCCCGGCCAGGCCAACTATGTCGCCGCCAACGCCTATCTCGAGGCGCTGGCGCGGACCCGGCGGGCCCAGGGGCTGCCGGCGCTGGCCGTGTCCTGGGGCGCCATCGCCGATGCCGGGGTGCTGGCCCGCGACGCCGCCAAGGGCGACGCGCTGAAGCGCCGGATCGGCCGGTCGTCGCTGAAGGCGGCCGAGGCGCTGGTGCAGCTGGGCCGGCTGCTGGCCCGGCCGGCAGAGACGCCGGCGGAGGCGGTGGTGGCCTGCGCCCGGATCGACTGGCAGGCGGCGACCCGCGAGCTGCCGATCCTGGCGACGCCGCGGCTGGCCGGAATGGCCGATGGCCGCCGGGCCGAGACCACCGAGGCCGAGGTCGACCTGGCCGCCATGATCGCCGGGCGGACCGACGCCGAGGCGCAGCAGATCGTGACCGAGACCATGCTGGCCGAGATCGGGCGGATCCTGCGCATGCCGCCGGCCGATATCGACGGCGACCGGCCCTTCGCCGAGCTGGGCATGGATTCGCTGATGGGGCTGGAGCTGGATGCGGCGATGCAGAGCCGCTACGGCATCGACCTGCCCTTCCTGTCGATCGGCGCCGGGCTGACGCTGAACGAGCTGAGCACGCGGATCGTCGCCAAGCTGCGCGGCGGCGCGCCGGCCACCGGCGCCGAGGCGCAGCCGCCGACCGAGGCGGCGCAGCTGATCGCCAAGCATGTCGAGGCCGATCTGGAGGCGGACGCCGCCGTGCTGGTGCGCGAGGCCGTCCGCGACCGGGCCAAGACCACAAGGCGGGTTCTGGGATGAGTAAAGGACGCCTGTCGGACGCCGCGCTGCGGTCGCTGATCTCCGAGGTCCGCGGCAAGGCCCCGGCCGCGGTGCCGGCGGCACCGGAGTCGCGGTCCTACGACACCGCCTTCGAGACCCTGCCGGGCTACGAGACGCTGCGGATGCAGCGCGCCGCGGCCGACCTGCTGGGCATCCGCAGCCCGTTCTTCCGCACCCATGAGCAGCGGGCCGGGGCGGTATCGCGGATCGCCGGGCGGGAGGTGATCAACTTCGCCTCCTACGACTATCTCGGGCTGAACGGCCACCCGGCCGTGGCCGCGGCGGCGAAGGCGGCGGTCGACGAGTACGGCACCTCGGTCTCGGCCAGCCGGCTGGTGGCGGGCGAGCGGCCGTTCCACGCGGCGCTGGAGCGGCGCCTGGCCGAGGTGCACGGGGTCGAGGACGCGGTCGCCTTCGTCAGCGGCCACGCCACCAACGTCGCCGCCATCGGCCAGATCACCGGGCCGGCCGACCTGATCCTGCATGACGGGCTGATCCACAGCAGCGTGATCACCGGCGCCCAGCTGTCCGGCGCGCAGCGGCGGTCGTTCCCGCACAACGACCTGGACACGCTGGAATCGATACTGACCGCCGAGCGCGACCGCTGGCAGCGCGTGCTGATCGTGGTCGAGAGCCTGTATTCGATGGATGGCGACACCATCGACCTGCCCCGGCTGGTGGCGATCAAGCAGCGCTTCGGCGCCTGGCTGATGGTCGACGAGGCGCATGGGCTGGGCGTGCTGGGCCCGACCGGGCACGGCATCGCCGAGGCCAGCGGCGTCGACCCGCGGCAGGTCGACATCTGGATGGGCACGATGTCGAAGACGCTCGCCTCCTGCGGCGGCTACATCGCCGGACCGGCGGCCCTGGTCGAGTATCTGAAGGTGATGGCGTCGGGCTTCGTCTACAGCGTCGGCATGCCCGCGCCGGCGACCATGGCGGCCCTGACGGCGCTGGAGCTGATGATCGCCGACACGGATGGGCGGGTGGCCCGGGTCCAGGCCAATTCCCGATACTTCCTGGAGCGCGCCCGGGCCGCCGGGCTGGACACCGGGCTGGCCGAGGGCCATGCGATCATCCCGATCATCCTGGGGGATTCGCTGCAGGCGGTGCTGCTGTCGAACCGGCTGCTGGAGCGCGGCATCAACGTCTCGCCGATCGTGCATCCGGCGGTGCCGGAGAAATCGGCCCGGCTGCGCTGCTTCGTCACGTCCGAGCACACCCGCGACCAGATCGACCGCGCCGTCGCCGTCATCGCCGAGGAGCGGGAGAAGCTGCTGCACGAGGCACCGGCGGTGGCAAGGCTGGGTGCCCTCAGATCCTGAACAGACGCCGCTTGTCTGCGATCGCAATGCCTGTTCCGGAAGGCTGATCGGCAGCGCGGGCTGCCCGACCTATCGCATCTGTCGGGCGGAAACGGGTCCGCCCGCGGCGATATCATCCGTTCATATGACGCGGAGGTTTCCGCGGGCCGGTACCCTGCGTCTGACCGGAGCCGGTGACGCGGTTACCGAGCCGCCGGTCGCAACCTCGGGCAGATGGTATCGGACCATGGCTGATGTCTATGGCGCGATCACGGATGCCGCACTGAACTGGATCGTCGGCTTCGCCCATGTCCGGGCCCCGTTCCTGTTCAACTACGTCGCACCGACGGTCCAGGCCGTGCTGGGTCCCGACCAGAAGATGGTCGGCGTGCAGGATCTCTGGCTGACATGCGCGCCGGTTCCGGACTCGCCCTTGCCCGGCGTGCCGAAATACCGGCGGATGCCGCCATTCCAGCTGCCGGGCATTCCGATCGGACTGCCCTATTCCGTCCAGATCGTCGATGCAAAGATCGATTTCCATCCGGGCGACCAGGTCACGCTGCCGGAGGAACTCCTGCCGCCGCTTCGCGACCAGACTCTGGCACTCAGAACCCAACTTCTGTTCGGCTTGGCCTGTGTTCCCGATGGTATCGTCGAAGTGCTGACCAGACAGCATTTCGGATTCACCGATCTTCGTCCGCAGTTCAGCGTGCTGCCGGTGACCGAGCTGCAGTGCTTCGTCCTCGACCTCTACGCGACTGGACGCCTGGCGGTGCAGTCGACAGCGCAGCCCGGCCCCTACCCCCTGCAGCAGATCCGCCTGCAGGTCGACGGCATCGAGATCGTGGACATCACGCCGAAGGGGCTGGAGGGCGCGGTCGAATGCTACCTGCGCGCCATACTCAAGGGCTATGTCCTGCCGAAACTCGTGCTCGGCCTGGAGGAGTTGATCCTCCGCACGCTCGGCATCACCTTCACGCCGCATCTGACGCTGGGGCTGCCGAACAACCCGGCGGCCGAGCAGAACGAGCTGCGGGTGTGGCTGGACCTCGAGATGAGCTAGGGGAGGCAACGATGAGCGACGTGACCTTCTCCGTCAGCGAGCGGACCTTCAAGGCGGTCTTCAACAAGATCTATCCCTCGGTGCAACTTCCCTTCGACGGGTCGAACACCGTGGCGGGTGTCGTCTGGTACGGCGTCGAAGGTGCGATCCACATCGAAGGCGCCGGCGACATCGAATTCGAGGACGGCAATACCTTCCTCCTCAAGGAACTCGATATCGGTTGGGACAAGCTGATCCTACGCTTGGGAATCGACATACCGACCCTGACCATCGGAGGCTTCTGCCTGGTCCGGGCGCCGCGGGACATCCCGTTCATCGGCGGCGAATGCATCCTGCCGTTTCCCAGGATCACGCTGTTCACGGCCGCGCCCGACATCGGTCCGTTGAAGCTCAACCTCAACGCGATCATCGGCTATGTCGTCACCGAGATCAGCGGCCGCTTCTCCATCGGCATCCGCAAGGACGGCGATTTCCAGAAGATCCACGCGGATCCGCAGGCCGTCGACGTCGATCCGATCTCGATCAACGACACCTTCGGCAAGCTGCCCACCATCGTCCAGGCCGGGGTCGCCGCGGCGAGCGCACAGATGCTGGCCGTCGTGCCTGCCGCCTGGATGATCGATGTCATCCTGTCATTCCTGGGCGCGCCGACGATGACGGCCTATCTGCTCGACCTGCTCGACATTCATGATGACATGGAGGAATGGCTGATGGACGTCCTCAATGTCAGCATCGGGGTGGACAACCTGCTCTACCAGGCGATCTTCGCGTCGATGCTGGAGCGGCAAGAGCTCTTCAAGATCGACGATCCCTATCCGTTCGTGCCGGAGATCAAGCTCGACACGGCGGATTTCGGCGGATTTCCCGCCCCGCCGCCGGCACCGAAATTCAACCTGCCGGAGGTCGCGGCCTCGATCCTGAATCCGTCGGTGCGGTTCGAAGCGGACACCATGATCGTCCAGTTCGATTTCGGGGCCTAGACCGACATGCGCAGCATCATCTCTTCCGCCTTCACCGTGATCGACCTCGATTCGGCCGCGCTCGCGGGCACCGCGACGATCGCCCACCCTCTCCCCGACGCCGAGGCGCTGTGGCTTGCGGTCCATCAGGAGGAGCACCAGCCGCTGTGGACCGCCATCATCAGTGTTCGCGACGCTTCGGGGCCCATGCACATCACCCTGGACCTCGGGACGGCGGACTCCAAATGTTCCGGCGGGACGGAGTCGAGCCAGGCGGAATATGTCGTGCGCCGGGGCGGCTATCTCTGCCTGAGGTCGAGCGCACAGGATGCGGGCCGCTTCGCCCTGCTCCGGACCGACGGAAAGCAGCCCTCGTCGTGGGATTCGCGGAGTCTCGCCCCCGGCGACGTCTTCGCCTTTCTGGCGATGCGGCCAGGAACCTATGCGCTTGCAAATCGGGTCGATGGCGCCGGTTGCACCGTGACCGTGACCTATCCCGACCCCCGGCACAACAAGGCAAGCCCACGCCAGCCCGCCGAGCCGATCCGCATCCCATCGTCGAGACTGCCGGGCCATCAGGCGATCGCGATGGATCCCGGCCAGGGCCTGGTCGTCGACGTCGAGGCCGCGGCGCGGCTCACCTTCAATCTCCAGACAGCCGATGACGGCCCGCCCGATCTCGCTGAATGGCGTCGGGCACGATCCGGGCAGGATCGACAAGGGCGGCGAACCAGCCGTGGCGCCTGAGCCGATCGCCGTTCCCTTCGGATGCGGTGCGAGCCCACGCGGGATCCCAGCCTACAGCACCGCCGGGGCGTCGATCTCGAAGCGGAGGAAGCGGTCGATGAAGGCGGCGCGGAGCGGGCGTGGGGCCAGGCGACCCAGGCGGATCAGCCAGACCAGCGGCCAGGGGAAGGCCACCATGGCGCGGCCGCGGGCGACCCGGCCGGCGATGTGCTTCGCCGCCCGCTCGGCGCTCCACTGGAACGGGCGGGCGCCGCGGTAGCGGTCGCTCATCCCGGTGGCGATGAAGCCGGGGCACGCGATGGTCACCCGGATGCCGTCCGGCCGCAGCCAGGCCAGCAGCGCCTCGCCCCAGGCCATCAGCCCGGCCTTGGAGGCGGAATAGGCCGGCTGGTCGGCCAGCGGCATCAGCGCCGCCAAGGACGAGATCAGGACGATGCGGCCGCAGCGGCGGGCGCGCATCGGCTCGATCAGCGGCGACACCGTGGCGATCGCGCCTTCGAGGTTGATGCGCAGCTGCGCCGTGACCGACTCCTCCGGCTCGCAGCCGCGGCCCGGGGCCAGCCCGGCCTCGACCCCGGCATTGGCGATCACCACCGCCACCGGATGGCGGGCGTCGAAGCCGCGCAGGAATTCGCCGAGCCGGGCGCCGTCGCGCACGTCGATCTCCGCCGCCTCCACCATTGCGCCGCGCTGTCGGCAGGAGTCGGCGACCTCGGCCAGGCGGGCCGGGTTGCGGCCGATCAGGGCCAGCGCCACGCCCGGCGCCGCATAGTGCCGTGCCAAAGCCGCGCCGAGGCCGTGCGATGCGCCGGTCACGACGACCGCCGTCGGCGCGGTCATGCTCACTCTCCGGCCTGCGCCGCCCAGGCGGCCTCGCGCAGCGGCTGGACCTCGCCGTCGAGAATGCGGCGGCGGGCGCCGTCGACCGCGAGGTCGATGCCGCGCAGCGAGAAGAAGCTGCCGCGGATCTGGGTCCGCGCCACCACGACCCGGCGGAACGCCTCCAGCAGCTCGCCGCGCGGCGGCTGCCCCTCGGCCCAGAAGCGGTCGAGCCCGCCCTGGAAGCTGAGGCCGGGCAGGTCGAACACGGCGCTGCCGAGCGTCTGCAGCGGCTTGCCGCGCTCCAACGCGAACAGGCCGACGGTGGAGTTGACCACGACCACGCCGATGGCGTCGTCGACCAGTTGCTGCAGGTCGCCGCCATCGATGAAGTCGACCCGGCCGGCGACGCCGTGCCGCGCCGCCAGCGCCGCGATCCGCCGGCGTTTGGCGACCGGGCGGAAATCCAGCGGGTGCAGCTTCACCACCAGCCGGGTGCCGGGATCGGCGCTGCGGGCGAAGGAGGCGATCACCTCCTCCGCCGCTTCGACCGTGTCGCGGAACGGGGAATGGGTGCGGATCTGGAAATCGGTGTCGAGCTGCAGCGGGTGCAGGTGGTAGCGCTGCCCGGCCAGGCCCTGCATCACCCGCTGCGCCCGGCGCCGGACCCAGGGGGCGCGGAGGAAGCGGCCGAGCCAGCCGGCATATTCCACCAGCGGGTGGTCGAGGGCGTGGTGGCGGTAATGCGGGAAGGCCGGCATCAGCGCCACCAGCCCGACCGTCCACAGCACGTCCCACACCGCCCGGTGCAGGAAATAGGACGGCACCGGCGCCGCCGCCGGGGGCTCGGCAGCCCGCGGCTCGGCCGCCCGCGCCAGGGCCTGGAAGGCGGCCGCGCCGCGCGGCAGGTCGGAATGGCCGTTCACGCCCCAGGCCTCGCAGGTGACCCAGCCGGGGCGCAGATAGCCTTCCTCGAACAGGTGCAGCTTGAGGCCGCGCCGCCGGGCCAGGTCGACCGCCACCGCGTGATGCGGCCGGCAGTCGCCGAACAGCACCAGGTCGGTGACGCCCTCGCGGTCGAGGATGCTGGCGATGAAGCCGCGCCAATCCTCGAACCGGCCGCGGAAGGCGATGGCCGGGCGGCGCCAGAACACCACATCGCCGCCGCAGATGTTGATCTTGACGATGCGGGCGCCCTCGGCCTCCAGCGCCGCCGCCAGGCGCCGTTGGAACGGCGTGGCGGCGCCCTGCAGGACCAGCACGACGCGCCGGCGCCCGGCGCCGGCCGGGATCGTCCGCGCCGCAGCCGGCGGAGGAGGAACCGGCTGCGGCGGGACGGGCGGGGCCAGCGCACCGGCCAGCCGCGCCGCGGCGGCGAACGGGCGCTGGGATCGCCCGTTCATCTCACGGCCTCAGAACGGGATGCGGGCGTAGACGTCGCCCGACACCGGCCACACCGCGTCGTCGAACGACACCCCCTGCGCCACCGGGAAGGCCTCGAACAGGGCGCGGCCGTCATAGCGCAGCGGCTGCCAGGTCTCGTCGATCCAGGTGATCACGTCCTCCCACGGCGTCTCCAGGCTGCGGTCGCGGCAGAAGGCGATCACGCCCGGCTTGCCGACGCCGGAGTAGAAATCGCGGATGCGGTGGTCGATCCGGTTCTCCGGATCGTCGACGTCGAGCAGCAGCCGGCCGCCCTCATAGGTGCCGAACCAGCCGCAGGGCACGCCGTAGGTCTCGGCGATCACCATGCCGTGCAGGCTGGTCGAGATGATCCGCTTGCACGACACGATCTCCTCCACCTTGGCGGCGAAGGCGTCGACCTTCGGCGCGGTGTAGGTGTTGATCAGCCGGATCGAGCCCGCCAGGCTGGGCGGGATGTTGTAGCGCTTCAGCGCCTCCTTCACCCCCGATTGCGGGTCCATCGAGGCGAGCTCGGAGATGTGCAGGATGACGCCGAGCTCATGCGTCTTCTTGACGTGGTGCATCGGCATGATCCGCGGCAGGAACCAGACCGGGTCGCCGAACACGTCGGGCACCGTGATGCCCTGGCCGCGCAGCACCGCCTGGGTCTTGCGGCCGCGCACGCCATGCACGACGAAATCGGTGTTCTGCGGCCGCATGTACTGCCGGATCGAGCGGTCGACCGGGTTCAGCGTCGCATCCATGCCGGTGCCCCAGAAGTGCAGCACGCCGTTCTTCTGGGCATGGCCAATGGTGCCGACCGCGACCATCCGCTCCGACGCGTCGTCGAAGGCGGCGCGGCGCACCGGCAGGCCGGCGATGGCGGCGACCACCACGGCGCTGAGCGCGTCGCCGAGATTGGCGTGCGGATGCTCGCTGGTGGTGGCGACCCAGGACAGCGGCACCGACAGCCGCTTGGCATTGAAGCGCAGCAGCGTCTCCAGCCGGTCGCGCGACGCCGCCTCGGGCTTGGCCACCGCCGGGGCGGCGGCAACCGGCGCCGGGGTCGGCTCGAACATGGGCTCCGGCGCCCGGGCGAGGGCGGCGGAGCCGGCGGTCATCGGCGCGGCGGAGGCAGCGGCGGGCTTGGCCGGGGCGGGGGTCGAAGGCACGGTCATGGCGGAAACAACCTTGAGGGCCGGGGCCGGCTTGGCGACCGGGACCGGAGCTGGGGCGGAAGCCGCGGTTTCGGACTTGGTCTCGCCGGCCCGGGCCAGGGCGACGCGCTTGCGGTCTTCCCGGCGCAGCTCGTCGACGGAATGCTGGAGCACGAGGCCGGTCAGCACCGGGTGGTCCCACACGGTCTTGCCGGCCGGCGCGACCAGCGGCTTGGCGTCGAGCGGGAAGGCGTTGATCAGCGCGTCCTCGTCGATCGACACCGGCTCCCACACATCGTCGATGGTGTCGAGCACGTCCTGCCAGTCGGTGGCGATGCCGCGCGGCTGGCTGTAGCTCCAGATCGAATCCTTGCCGATGCCGGTGTAGAGGTCGACGATCCGCAGGTCGGTCGTGCCCTCGGAGCTGAGCTCGGTCAGCGCCAGGCCGGGCTCGTTGCCCTGCGGCGAGAAGTACAGGCAGGGGATGCCGTAGCTTTCGGCGATCACCATGCCGTGCAGGCTGGTCGACACGATGCGCTTGCAGGCCAGGATCTCATCGACCTTGTCCTTGAGGCCGCCGGTGCCGATCGGCGTCACCGTGCTGATCAGATGCACCCGGCCGGCGAACTCGGCCGGCACCTCGAAGCGCTTGTAGTCGGCGCGCGGGTTCGCCTGGGTGAAGGAGCGGTCGGCCAGCTCCGACAGGTGCAGGATGACGCCGACATCCCACTTCTTCTCGACCGTCGGCTTGTAGAAGCGCGGCAGCAGCCAGACCGGGTCGCCATAGACGCCGCCCCTGGCCTTGCCGCCGAGCAGCCGGGCCGAGACCGGGCCGCGGCTGGCCGGGACGTGGAAGGTAGAGTCCGGCGGCACGGTGAAGGGCAGCCGCTCCGGCATCGGCGCCGACGGATTCTTCCAGCCCGAGCAGCCAGTGCCCCAGAACCAGACTTCGCCGCCCTCGAATCCATGGCCGATGGTGCCGACCGCGCCCATGCGCACGGATTTCGACTTGGTCGGGACGCGGGCGATGTCGAGTCCGGACAGCAGGGCCACCATGACCGGACTGAGCGCATCGCCGAAGTTCAGATAGTCCATCTCCTTGGTCGAGCCGGCCCAGGAGAGCGGGATCTGTCCCGCGTCGCGCGTGGCCCGCAACAAGCTGTTCATCATGCGCCTCGTCCAGTTCGATCAGGTCGATGTGTGGTTGCGGAATCGGGGTGTCGCATCAGGCCCGGTCCGGCAGGGGCCGCCGCAGCAGCGCCGCCATGCGCTGCAGCGGCCCGGCCGCCGGCCGGGCCTCGGCGGCGGCGGGTCGGATCACCATCTGCGGCCGGTGCTGCAGCGGGATCTGCCGCAGCACCGGATGGTCGAACACGGTCTCGCCGCGCCGCGGCTGCAGCGGGTTGAGGTCCAGCGGGAAGGCCTCCATCAGCGGCGCCGTGTCGAACTGCGGCGGCGCCCAGGCCTGGTCGATCGCCGCCATCAGGGCCGGCCAGTCGGTGCGCTCGCGGCGCGGCTGGCCATAGATCGGCAGGCTGCTGCGGCCGAGGCCGCGATAGAGGTCGACGATGCGGAGGTCGAGCGTGCCGTCGGGGTCGAGCTCGGCGATGTGCAGGCCGCGCGGCGCCCGGGGCGAGAAGTACAGGCAGGGGATGCCGTAGCTTTCGGCGAAGACCATGCCGTGCAGGCTGGTCGACACGATCCGCTCGCAGTCCAGGATCTCGTCCAGCCGGGCCCGCATCCCGTCCAGGCCGATCGGCGTCACCGTGTGGATCAGCCGGACGTCGCCGGCCAGCTCCGCCGGAATCTGGTAGCGGATGTGCTCCGCCTTCGGCCGCACCTCGAAGGAGCGGTCCTGCAGATCGGCGAGGTGGATGATGACGCCGAGCTTCCACTTCTTCTGCCGCGGTGCGGGATGGAAGCGCGGCAGCAGCCAGACCGGGTCGCCATAGACCGCCGGGCCGGCGGCGTCTTCCCCGCCCAGGATGCGGCGCGACACCGGCCCGCGCGTGGCGGTGATGTGCAGCCGCGTGCCGGGCAGCGGCGCCACCAGGACGCGCTGGTCGGCCGGGGCCGAGGGGTTGCGCCAGCGCGAGCTGCCGGTGCCCCAGACCACGACCTCGCCCTCCTTCAGGCTGTGGCCGATGGTGCCGACCGCGGCCATCCGCAGGCGCCGGGATTCATGGGCGATGTGCTCGACCGGCAGGCCCGCCAGCAGCGACACCATCACCGCGCTCAAGGCGTCGCCGAGATTGACGTAGTCCTGCTCGCGCGTCGCCGCCACCCAGGTCAGCGGCACGATCTGCCGCTGCCTGACCGAGGCGGCCAAAGCGCGAATGGTCTCGTTGCCCGGCACGGCCATCGGTTGTCCATGATTCCAGTTTCGACCCGAAGGTTTTAAGACGGAATCGCCGCCGCTGTCATGCGTTTTGCGGTGCGAAATCGCAGTGCGAAGCAAAAATCTGCGCTGCGGTAGCGCCGAGGCTTCTTTCGGTTTGGGTTTAGAATCCGTTTCCAGATCAATATGATGTGCCGAGCAAACCTGAAACCGGCTTTTCCGGGGGTCTGGGCGGTGCATCCCGAATCAGTCCGCCCAAGCAAAACCTGCGAAAGCTTTCCGTGCGACATCCGGCCGCTACGCCGCAGCGACGGTTTCGCCCATGCTGGCCGCGGGGGAGCAAGGCCCAAATCCGACAGGCCCAAATCCGACAGGCAATGACGAGACCGCGCATGCAGATCCGCCTCCTGCTCATCCCCGCCGCCCTGGCGCTGGCCGCCGGCCTGGCGCCGCCGGCCCGGGCCCAGGCCCAGTCCGACAAGCTGGAAGACTTCATGGTCATGGATGTCTGCGTCGACCAGCACGACCGGATCGACCCGGCGCTGGTGCCGGGCGACCGCGACTGCACCCGGCGCCGCAACATCCGCGCCGGCGAGGCCGTGCCCTATCACCTGCACAACTTCCCCAGCCCCGGCGCCCCCTGCCCGCAGCGCCTGGGCACGGTGTCGAAGGACAACATCCCGATCGAGAAGCGCGGCGTCACCCGCATCGTCAGCTTCTACGACCGCGGCATCGACCACAGCTGCCCGGACGCCGACCCGGGCGCGCCCAGCTTCGGCAAGCTCGACACCGGCCGCGAGGGCGGCTCGGTGCAATGGGTCGACGAGCGCTGGGGCTACATCATGGGCAGCTGGAGCCCGGTCGCCCTGTCCTACTGGCTGACCCCGTCCTGCGAAGGCGCGCCCGATACCTCCGGCCGGTTCCGCTACGGCTGGGTGATCGGCCCGGCGACGCTGCCGCCGGAGGGCCAGGGCGGCTTCTCGACGTTCCAGAGCAAGCTGGTCACCGCCAAGGATGGCGGCGAGCCCGAGGCCGGCTGCCCGAAGCGCTTCGCCAAGCCCTTCACCCTGTGGATGCGCGACCGCTTCGACTACAAGGACGGCCAATCGCTGGACAGCCTGATCTCGCTGCGCTTCTCCAGCTCCAGCAAGGATGGCAAGGGGCCGGGGCCGGCGACCCAGGTCGAGATCACCTACTGGACCAAGGAGTTCGGCCTGACCCGCTGGGAGAAATGGGCCCGCGCCGACTGGGTGCATCCGCGCAACCGGCAGACCGCGGCGACGCTGGGCAAGACCCTGTTCGAGCGCGACACCTGCAGCCCGCCCTACAGCTTCCGCAGCAGCCCGGTGCCGGGGCTGACGATCAGCGACAGCGGCAGCAAGGACGACTACAGCCGGACCCTGACGCAGGGGGACGAGTCCCACGCCTGGCACATGTCGCTGTGCAGCGACTACACCAACATCGTCAAGGACCCGGCCGGCGGCCTAGTGCCGCCCTGGGGCCAGGCGCTGAGCAACATGTTCTGGGTGGAGTAGCCTGTGATCCGGCTTCCGGTGCCTCGGGCGCGATCGCTATCGCGCTCCAACTTACGGCTCTAGCGCCGGAAGCCGTCGGGCCGCGGGCCTTCCGACCGGCGGCCGGGGACCGGCTTGACCCGGTCGTGCCGCAGCCCGGCCGGCGCCCCGCTGCGATGCCGGCGGCGCGTCCGCCCGGCCTCGACCCGCCGGGTCTCCTCCAGCAGCCGCAGCACCGTCGGCCCGCCGCCCTCCGACGGCGGCGCCAGCCGGCGGCGCCAGGCCTGGCGCTCCTGATGCGAGGCCGGCGGCAGCATCGGATAGGCTTCGGGCAGCCCCCAGCGCCGGCGATACTGATCCGGGCTGAGCCGATGCGCCAGATCGAGATGGCGGCCGAGGTCGCGACAGACCTGGCCGTCCTCCAGGCAGATCAGGAAGCCGAGGCCGATGGTCTCGGGCAAGGGCACCGGCGGCACCCGGGCCGGCGCGGCGGCGGCCGGCGCGGCGGCGCGACGCCGGGCCGGGCGCCGCGGCGAGGCCGAGAGATCGTCGAACGCCGCCAGGATCTTCCGGACCAGCGCCGGATCCTCGGGCATGGAGGTAGGCTGGCACGACCGGAAGGCGCGCGCGATCTCGGCTGCGAAATCCCGGTGCTGCGGCAGCGGCCGCCGGAGCTCGATCTCCGCCCCGGCCAGGTTCCGGCCTGCCTTCCGGCCCGCTTCGTCAAGCTGGTCAATTCGCATTCATCCGTCCTTCCGACGCACAGCTTTGAGGCCGGCTCGACCCGATCGGAACCACATGTCGGCGAAGGCTTGTGCAGGCGCTGTCCCCACCAACCCAATGATTCCACGGTCGGCCGACCGACCGACATGGTTCCCCCTCCCTTGGACGTTTTGTCGTTGATTGCAAAGCGGCGGCGCATATTCGGCTATTGTATGATCCGAATCGCGAAACCAGCCTACCAGCAAGCGTGTGGCAGGTTAATCCTTAAAAACTATTGCGGAAGACCATTTTAAATCAAAGCCCTGATGCCGAGCCGTCGCCAAGAGCCGGTCCGGTGGTCCGCCGCACCGGAATCCCTCCGGAATCTCTGCAACTCCGGCCGGCCGGGATCGTTCCGAGAGCGACCATTGCGGAAGCCGGGAAAATATGCAAAGATTTCGATATAAAGAGTCTGAGTTCTGCGGACAGGCGGTCGAATTCCCGACGACAGGCGATAATCGGGCCGATTTCCGGTCCTCTCCACAACCCACGGTACAACCTACAGGCTGCAATGTCGCAAGGATCGGAGGGTGTCGTAAGGCGTTCAGTGGCCGCTCTGCAGGCCCGGAACCGACATTTTATGCCGCAGCACCTGGATCGAGCAGCATTGCGTTATCATCTTGCGGAAATCGAGCGAAACACCCTAAAATTGAGCCTAGAATTTTAGCCATCCAGTGGAGGGAGGCGATTCGAATCCTTCGGCAGCCGCAGATTCAACCCGCGCCTCGCCCCGGACGGATCGCTAACTAAGAAAGAGCAGCATGGCCCGCCCAAGCGAGACCGAGATCCTGAGGTTCACCAAAGAGATCGTTGTCGCCCACGTGTCCCGGAACACGCTCGACAGCGAAAGCCTTCTCGACCTGATCCGCAACGTCTATACGACGCTGAGCGCCACCCAGGGCGCGGCGGTCGACGGCGAGAGCGACATCCCGAGTGACGGGGCCGACGCCATCGCCGCGGTCGACGGGTCCGGCGCCGAGCACGAGGCGCAGGCGGAGCCTGCCCCGCCGCCGGTTCCGGCCGTGCCGATCGAGGATTCGGTGACCCCGGACTACATCGTCTGCCTGGAGGACGGGCGCCGCTTCAAGACCATGAAGCGCTGGCTGCGGGCGACCTACGGGCTGAGCCCGGAGCAGTACAAGGAGCGCTGGGGCCTGCCGGCGGACTATCCGCTGACGGCGCCGAACTACACCAAGGCGAAATCGGCCGACGCCAAGCGCCAGGGCCTCGGCTCCGGCCGCCCGGCTCGCGTGGCCCGCGCCAGCCGGCCCGGCCGCCACCGCGCCGCGCGCCCGAGCGAGCAGAAGACCAAGCGCTGAGCCGCCACGATCCGGCCGCAAGCCGACGCGGCTGATCGGAGTCCGCTCCGTGGCGGGACGGTGTTCGGCCCGCAACGCTGCAGGGCGACCGGGATCACTGGCCGTCGGCAGAGCGGATCAGCGTCTGTAGCCGACGGATTTCGCCAATGAGGGCCGGCACGTCCTGGCGGGCATTGGCGATGAAGTCCTGATCCGCCACCGCCCCTTGCGGGCGGTCGCGAGGCGAGTCTCGGGCCGATCGCCGATCGACCCGAAGCGGTCACTGTAGGGGCCTAGCTCGGGCTTTTAGCTATGGTTGACAGCATACCAGATGAAAACAGTGTAGGCGCTGCCTAGCGACAAAGCCCAAATCGTCGCCCTTACGAAAAACCGCAGCTTCCAATCTACGAATAGCTTTATAATAAGAAACAACAACGGATAAACTTGCGGGGCGACGAAAAGGAGCCTTGCTGCATTGTGTCTTATTTCGGCCATATCGTTCGGCCAACTCACTGGAACTGAGTTAAATCCACCCAACTCAAAATATGCGAAGAACCAAATATATATTACCGAATGAAGAAGCAACAATAAGACAACGGGTGGCTCTATTTCGCTTTGATCGGACGGTTGGTCCATGATTACGCACTCCACCCTGTCTCCCCATAGCAATGGTAGGGTGCCGGAACATCCTGTGACAAGGTCCGCAATCCGCCCCTTGCGGACGGCCGCCATGCGAGCCTCGGTCCGATCGGCCGATCGGCCGGATCGTCCCCGATGCGGACGCCCACGGTGCCGGACTGTCTGCCCTGATGCCCATGGCCGAAGTCGGAACAGACTTGCGCGACGATCCCGTCTGGCAATAGGTTCATTGCGCAGGAGACAGCAGATGCTTCCATCAAATTTCGTATCCGTCGATGAAAGGTGCGTGGTCCGGTAGCGGAAGCCATATCCGTTCGCCATGCGCCCCCGAACCCTCGTTCGGGGGCTTTTTTGTTTTCAGAGGTTCCGATGCGCAAGGCAAGCACTCCCCCGGCCCTGGCGACGCTGATCCTGATGACCGCCACCTCGACGGTGACGCTGAACATGATCGTGCCGTCGCTGGCCAACATCGCGCGGGATCTCGATGCCGACTACGCTTTGGTCAGCCTTGCCCTCGGCGGGTATCTCGCGGTTTCGGCCGCGGTCCAGCTCGGCGTGGGCCCTCTGGCCGACCGGATCGGCCGGCGTCCGGTGCTGCTGGCGGCGCTTGCGGTCTTCACGCTCGCATCGCTCGGCTGCGCGGCCGCCCAGACCGTGTGGATGCTGCTGGCGTTCCGGATGCTGCAGGCGGCCGTGGTGTCGGGCTATGTCCTGTCGCTCGCAATCGTCCGCGACACCGCCGGGGAGGCCGAGGCGGCGCGGCTGCTGGGCCGCATCGGCACGGCGATGGCGCTGGCCCCGATGCTGGGACCGATGCTGGGCAGCGTTCTGGACGCCGCCTTCGGCTGGCGCATGGTCTTCCTGCTCTATGCCGCGGCCGGAGCAGGGCTGTTGGGCCTGGCATGGTCGGATGTCGGCGAAACCCTCCGGCCCCCGGCCGGCGAGGGACATGACGGCAGGCGCCTGACCGCGCTGCTGCGCGAGCCGGTGTTCTGGTGCTATGCGCTGTGCACGGCCTGCTCGACCGGCGCCTTCTACATCTTCCTGGCCGGAGCACCCCTTGTCGCCGCCGCCGTCTTCGGGATCGGCACGGCAGAGCTGGGGGTGTTCGTCGGCAGCATCACCACAGGCTTCGTGGCCGGCAGCTGGCTGGCGAGCCGTCTGGCCGGCCGGCATCCGCCGGCGACGGTCATGCTGATGGGCCGGATCGTCGCCTGCCTGGGTCTTCTGGTCGGCCTGGCGGTCATCGCGATGGGCCATCTGACACCGGCCCAGTATTTCGGATGCACCATCTTCGTCGGTCTGGGCAACGGCATGACCATGCCGAACAGCATCGCCGCGGCGATGTCGGTGCGCCCTGGGCTGGCCGGAAGCGCGGCCGGCATCACCGGCGCGCTGACCGTCCTGGGCGGGGCGCTGATGACGACGCTGACAGGCCTCGCCCTGTCCGGCGAGCCGTCGCCCGTGCTGTTGCTGGGGCTGATGCTGCTGGCCTCCTGCATCGGCCTGCTGGCCGCTGCCGCAGCCCTCCGGCTGAGCAAGGGCGTGTCCGGCGTTTCGCCGACATAGCCGGCAAATGCGGACTCGACAGATCAGGCCAATGTTCTATATTCGTTCCGAGCCGTCAACACGACCTGGACCGTCATGGGGCACATCCAGCAACTGGCTTTCACGCTCGGGCCGATCGAGGCCAGGCCGGCCGTACCGGCACGGCCGCGGCCGGCCGGACGGCCGGGCCGGGCGGCGGCGGCCGCGCAGCCGCTGCTGCTGGAGGTGCCTGATTCCGCGGCGCCGGCCGCGACGGTCGAGCCCGTGATCGCCCCGGAGCCTCCGCCCCCCGCCCCTCCTCCGCCACCGGCGGCGCCCTCCGCTGCGGTCGCCGCGCCCCGCGCCGCTGTCCGACGACACGGCGCCGGCGCCGGTGAAGCCCGCCCTCTATGTGGTGATCGGCTTCGCGCGCGGGCGCGAGCGGCGGCGCGGCGGATGGCACCGCCTGGCGGAGCAGGGCTTCGCCAGCCGGCGCCAGGCCGAGGAGCATGCGGCGCGGCTGCTGGCGCGCGGCCGCGCCGACGGCGTCGTCCTGACCCGGCAGGAGCTCGGCGCCGACATGGACGCAGACGAGCCGGTGATCCTGGCGCGCCTGGGCGAGCTGCCGGCGGAGCTGGAGGGCTGAGAGACAGTGAAAGGGCGCCGCGAGGGCGCCCTTTCACGATGATCGTCAGCCGGCCGTCAATGGACGCCGCTGAGCTGCCGCAGGCTCTGCCGCGCCCGGCCGAGGCGGGACCGGATCGTGCCGACCGGGACGCCGAGCGTGGTGGCCGCCTCGTCATAGGAGGCGCCGCCCACCGCGACGATCTCGAGCACCTCGCGGTGATCGTGGCTGAGGCGCGGCCAGGACGCCTGGACCCGGGCAATCTCGACCCGCTGCTCCTGATTGACCGGGACCGCAATCTCGCACTCCTCGATCTGAAACTGGCTGGTGGCGCGCTTGGCCGGGCCGACGAATTTCGACAGGAAGATCCGGCGCATCATCACCACCATCCAGGCCATCAGGTTGGTGCCGGGCTGCCAGAGATGGAACTTGCAGTAGGCGCGCATCAGCGTCTCCTGCAGCAGATCCTCCGCGTCCACCGGATCGCGGGTCAGCGACGCCGCGTAGCGCCTGAGGTCCGGCATCCGCGGCGACACCAGGGACGTGAAGCTGGCGGACGGGGCTCCTTCGATCCTGTTCGTCATTCTCCCAACCCTTTCCTGCCCTTGGCCGTCGGCCGGCACGCGGGCAAAGTCTCTCCGTCACCGGATTCGAGACCTGCGGCCTCTCGCCCGGACGATAGGCAATGATCGGAGGATCATTGCCGCTTCGGTGTGAACTGAGGATGAAACGCTCGACTACTTTCCATGTTCCGCCAAAACTCAGCCGAAGATCCGCCACAGCGCCAGACATTCGTCCGGCATACGCCTGCAAATACGCTGCATAGTGCCGTTCCGCTTCGCCGTCCCTAACATTTGATAAGGCAGAAAATAGTTTGCCGTCTCTGACGGTTACATCATTTGATAATGCGCATACTGGGATCTAGACGAACTGGAGGGTGCCGTACTTGGCAGGGCGCGAATACGCCTTCGATCTGCCGTCTCCCGAAGCCATTGCCGCAGCCCTGTTGTCGCACAACCGCGTCCTGCGCCTGCGGAAGCCCTTCCGATTGATTGAGCTTCAGGCCCTAAACATTCGTCAGACAAAGGGATTCCGGCTTCCGCAGCCCCGGCCGCTTGGCGTATGGAGTCGGTACGCCGCCGGATCGTTTGGTCCGGCTGGACCGTCGAGGTTCGGGCCTGGCCCCACCAAGATCCGCCGCGTTCGACGGCGGAGCGTGCCTGTGCGTTTCGCATGGGCATCGAACAGGAGAAGGCATAGGGAATGCTCAAGACATATCTGACGGCGACGGCGGCGAGCCTGCTGGCTTTGACCGCCGCGGCCTATGCCCCCTCCGCGGCCGCGCAGGCCAAGGAGGAGGTCGAGGTGATGCATTGGTGGACCTCGGGCGGCGAGGCGGCCGCCCTCAACGTTCTGAAGGAACAGCTGCAGAAAGAAGGCGTGTCCTGGAAGGACGCGCCGGTGGCCGGCGGCGGCGGCGATGCCGCGATGACTGCGCTGCGGGCGCGGGTGACGGCCGGCGACAAGCCGACCTCGGTGCAGCTTCTCGGCCTGTCGGTTCACGACTGGGCGGCGGAAGGCGTGCTGGCCGACCTGACCCCGCTGGCCGAGAAGGAACACTGGGCCGACCATATTCCGCCGGCCATCCAGGCCTTCTCGACCTATGACGGCAAATGGGTCGCGGCCCCGGTCAACATCCACCGCACCAACTGGCTGTGGATCAACAAGAAGCTGCTCGACAAGGTCGGCGGCAAGGCGCCGACCAACTGGGCCGAATTCGAGGCCCTGGCCAAGCAGTTCAAGGATGCCGGCGTCACGCCGCTGGCCCATGGCGGCCAGCCCTGGCAGGAGGCGACCACCTTCGACGCCATCGTCGTCGCCGTCGGCGGCAACGACTTCTACAAGAAGGCGTTCGTCGACCTCGACCCCGAAGCGCTGGGCAGCGACACCATGCAGAAGGCGTTCGACCAGTTGCGCGTGCTGCGCGGCTGGGTCGACCCGAACTTCTCCGGCCGCGACTGGAACCTGGCCTCGGCCATGGTGATCAACGGCGAGGCCGGCATGCAGGTGATGGGCGATTGGGCCAAGGGCGAGTTCATCAAGGCCGGGCTGAAGCCGGGCGTGGACATCGTCTGCGTGCCCTATCCGGGCAGCGAGAAGGCGTTCCTGTTCAACGCCGACCAGTTCGCCATGTTCAGCCTGGACGACAAGGCCCGGCAGGACGCGCAGTTGAAGCTGGCCAGCGCCATCGAGAGCCCGAGCTTCCAGGAGAGCTTCAACCTGGTGAAGGGGTCGATCCCGGCCAACACCGAGGTCAAGCCGGACAAGTTCGACAGCTGCGGCCAGAAGTCGATGGCCGACCGCGACGCCTTCAAGGCCACCGGTGGCATGCTGCCGAGCCTGGCGCACGGCCATGCCGCCCCGGCCGCGGTCAAGGGCGCGATCTACGACGTCGTCACCAACTTCTTCAACTCGACCCAGTCCTCCGCCGATGCGGCGAAGGCGCTGGTCGACGCGGTGGCGCTCGCCAAGTAACCCCGTGCGGGGGCCGGCCGGTTGCCGGCCCCCGCCGCCTTTTCGCCCCTGCATATTGAGGCCTGCCGATGGCCGTGATCTCCGAGCCCGCCGCCGCGGGTCGCCGATCCCCATTCGATTGGCTCCAGACGATCCTGCCCAAGCTCGTTCTGGCGCCGTCCTTCGCCGTGACCATCGTCTGCGTCTACGGCTTCATCCTGTTCACGCTGTATCTGTCGATGACCAACTCGACGATGATGCCGCGCCTCGATTCCTGGGTCGGCCTCCTCCAGTACGAGAAGCTGTGGTCCGACCCGAAATGGACCATCTCGCTGGTCAACCTGGCGATCTATGGCATCCTGTATATCGGCATCAGCACCGCCATCGGCCTGCTGCTGGCGATCCTGCTGGACCAGCGGATCCGGATCGAGGGGGCGCTGCGCACCATCTACCTCTATCCGATGGCGATCTCCTTCATCGTCACCGGCACGGCCTGGAAGTGGATCCTCAACCCCGGCCTCGGCCTCGACAAGCTGATGCACGATCTGGGCTGGACCAGCTTCACCTTCGACTGGCTGATCAACGGCGACATGGCGATCTACACCGTGGTCATCGCCGGCGTCTGGCAGTCCTCCGGCTTCGTCATGGCGATGTTCCTGGCGGGGCTGCGTGGCGTCGACAGCGACATCCTGAAGGCCGCCGCGATCGACGGCGCCACCCTGCCGCAGACCTACCGCCGGATCATCATCCCGCTGATGCGGCCGGTGTTCCTGTCGGCCTTCGTGGTCTCGGCCCATCTCGCGATCAAGAGCTTCGACCTGGTGATGGCGCTGACCGCGGGCGGCCCCGGCACCTCGACCTGGATGCCGGCCCTGTACATGTACAGCCTGACCTTCACCCGCAACCAGATGGGGCTGGGCGCCGCCAGCGCCGTGATCATGCTGGCGACGATCAGCGCGATCATCGTGCCCTATCTCTACTCCGAGCTGCGGGGTGGCCGCCGTGACTGAAGCTTCCATCATGGTCCCCGGCCCGCGCTCGGGCCTGTCGATCGCGCTGCGCTGGCTGCTGTTCGCCATCCTCGGCGTGTTCGCGCTGATCTACCTGTTCCCGCTCTTCGTCATGGTCGTGACCTCGCTGAAGACGCTGGACGAGGTGCGCGCCGGCAACATCCTGTCGCTGCCGCCGAGCCCCACCCTGGAGCCCTGGGTCAGCGCCTGGAGCACCACCTGCGTCGGCCTGACCTGCGAGGGGCTGAAGGGCTATTTCCTCAACTCGATCCTGATGACGGTGCCGGCGGTGGCGATCTCGGCCGTGCTCGGCGCCCTCAACGGCTACGTGCTGACCAAGTGGCGGTTCCGCGGCGACGGCATCGTCTTCGCCCTGATCCTGTTCGGCTGCTTCATCCCGTTCCAGATCGTGCTGCTGCCGATGGCCCGGACGCTGGGGCTGCTGGGCCTCGCCTCCTCCACGCCCGGGCTGATCTTCGTCCATGTGGTGTACGGGCTGTGCTTCACCACGCTGTTCTTCCGCAACTACTACGCCGCCTTCCCGAACGACCTGGTGAAATCGGCGATGATCGACGGCGCCGGCTTCTTCCGCATCTTCTGGCGGATCCTGCTGCCGAACTCGATCCCGATCATCGTGGTCACGGTGATCTGGCAGTTCACCAACATCTGGAACGACTTCCTGTTCGGGGTCTCCTTCGCCGGCGGCGGCGGCGCCATGCCGGTCACGGTCGCGCTGAACAACATCGTCAACAGCTCGACCGGCGTGAAGGAATACAACGTCCACATGGCCGCGGCGATCATCGCCGCGCTGCCGACGCTCGTCGTCTATGTGCTCGCCGGCCGCTATTTCGTGCGCGGTCTGATGGCGGGCGCGGTGAAGGGATAACCGCACCATGGCCTCTCTCACGATCCAGAATGTGATCAAGCGCTACGGCGCGATCGAGATCCTCAAGGGCATCGACATCAGCGTCGAGGACGGCGAGTTCCTGGTGCTGGTCGGCCCGTCCGGCTGCGGCAAGTCCACGCTGCTGAACATGATCGCCGGGCTCGACACCATCTCGGACGGCACCATCGCCATCGACGGCAGGCGGGTGAACGAGCTGCACCCGAAGGACCGCGACATCGCCATGGTGTTCCAGTCCTACGCGCTGTACCCGAACATGTCGGTCGAGCAGAACATCGGCTTCGGGCTGGAGATGCGCGGCGTGCCGAAGGAGGAGCGGGCCAAGGCGATCGCCGATGTCGCCAGGCTGCTGCAGATGGAGCATCTGCTGAAGCGCAAGCCCAGCCAGCTGTCCGGCGGCCAGCGCCAGCGCGTGGCGATGGGCCGGGCGCTGGTGCGCGACCCCAAGGTGTTCCTGTTCGACGAGCCGCTGTCCAACCTCGACGCCAAGCTGCGGGTGGAGATGCGGACCGAGATCAAGAAGCTGCACCAGCGCCTGAAATCGACCATCGTCTATGTCACCCACGACCAGATCGAGGCGATGACGCTGGCCACCCGGATCGCGGTGATGCGGGCCGGCGAGCTGCAGCAGCTGGGCACGCCGCGGGAGATCTACGACCGGCCGGCCAACACCTTCGTCGCCGGCTTCATGGGGTCGCCGCCGATGAACCTGATCAAGGCCAAGGTGGTCGATCACAATGGTGGCCCGCACGCCGCCATCGACCGGCTGCAGGATGGCGAGATCGTGCTGCCGCTGCCGGCCAATGACGGGCTGCGCGGCGCCGCCGGGCGCGACATCATCCTGGGCCTGCGCCCCGAGAACATCACCGACCCGCAGGGCGCGATGGCGACCGGCCCCGGTCCGATGCTGGAGACCGACTGCCTGATCGAGGTGACCGAGCCGACCGGCCCGGACCTGATCGCCGTGGTCGAGATGGGCGGCAAGGAGGTGCTGGCCCGCCTGCGCCCCGATGCCGAGGCCCGCGCCGGCCAGCGCAGCCGGCTGGTGTTCGACATGGGCAAGGCCGTGGTGTTCGACGCCGGCACCGAGGCCCGCATCGCATGACGCCCGTTCGTATCGGACTGATCGGCTACGGCCCCGCCGCCCGGGTGTTCCACGGCCCGCTGATTTCCGCCTGCCCCGGCGCCGAGCTGGCCGCCGCGGCGGTGCGGACCCCGGATAGCGTGACCGACGCGCCGCCCGGCCTGCCCATCGTCACGGTCGACGCCCTGCTGGCCGACCCCACGGTCGAGGCGGTGGTGGTGGCGACGCCGAGCGGCAGCCACCACGCCGTGGCGCGGCGGGCGCTGGAGGCCGGCAAGCATGTCGTGGTCGACAAGCCGGTCACGGTGACGGCGGCCGAGGCCGACGATTTGATCGCCCTGGCGGCGGAGCGGCAGCGGGTGCTGACCGTGTTCCACAACCGGCGCTGGGACGGCGATTTCCTGGCCCTGCAGGGCCTGATCGCCGAGGGCCGGCTGGGGCGGGTGCTGTCCTTCGAATCCAACTACGACCGGTTCCGCCCGACGGTGCGGGTGCGCTGGCGCGAGCAGGCGGTGCCGGGATCGGGGCTGCATTACGACCTGGGGTCGCATCTGATCGACCAGGCGCTGGTGCTGTTCGGCCGGCCGGATTTCGTGCGGGCCGAGCTGCGCGCCATCCGCCCCGGCGCCGAGGCGGTGGACGACGCCATCTTCACCCTCGGCTTCGGCCCCACGCGGGCGCTGCTGCGCTGCCGCATCCTGGTGGCGGAGCCAGGGAGCCGGCTGGTGGTGCAGGGCGACCGCGCCACCTTCCGCAAGCTGGAGATCGACCCGCAGGAGGACCATCTGCGCGCCGGCACGGTCCAGACCGCGCCGGAGACCGGCTGGCTGACCGTCGGGCGCGAGACGGGCATGCCGGAGACGCAGCGGCTGGCGATCGCGCCCGGCCGCTACGGCGCCTTCTATGACGGCGTCGTCGCCGCGGTGCGCGACGGCGCGCCGCCGCCGGTCGATCCGCGCGACGGCCGCGACGTGGTCCGGGTGATCGAGGCCGCGATCGAAAGCTCCGCCACCGGCCGCGACGTCCGGCTGGAGTGGTAGCGACCCCGCTCAGCCCGCGGCGATCACCTCGATCTCCACCAGCCAGTCCGGCGACAGGGTCTGCGCCACCAGGGCCGTGGTCGGCACGACATGGCCGTCGAGCGCGGCGATGCGGGCGGCCTGGTTGGCCTCGGCATAGGCCGGGTCGCGCAGATAGCTGGTGATCCGCACGATGTTGCGCACGGTCATGCCGGCGCTGGCCAGGATGGTGCCGATGTTCGACCAGATCAGCACCAGCTGCGCCTCCAGCGTCGCGCCGGGGACGCCCTGGGCGTCGAGCCCCATGGTGCCGGCGACATAGAGGATCCGGTTCGGCTGCCGCACCTCCAGCGCGTGGATGTAGTCGGGCGTCGCCGGATAGATGCCGTCCGTCGGGTTGTGCGGAACGGTCTGCATGAGTCCCCCCTTTCGCTTGGGCCCGGAGCGGCCATGGCTTGACAGCAGGGGAGCCGGCTTCCGACACTCCGCCCGCCTGGAGAATACAGGAAGTCGGCGGAGGCTGAAGCATGAGTGAGGAGAGCCGGCTGACCGGCGGGCCGGACTATCGGCCGCTGGACGAGGCTTCGATCCGCCCCTATCTCGCCACGCTGCCGGCGATCCGCGACCGGCTGGGCGGCGACCCGGCCGGCTGGCACGTCACCGAGGTCGGCGACGGCAATCTGAACCTGGTGTTCATCGTCCGCGGCACCGCCGGCGGCCTCGTGGTCAAGCAGGCCCTGCCCTATGTCCGGCTGGTCGGTGACAGCTGGCCGCTGCCGCTGGACCGGGCCTGGTACGAATGGCATGCGCTGTCCGAGCAGGCGAGCCACGTGCCGCATTTGCTGCCGAAGCTTTTCCATTTCGATGCGGCCATGGCGCTGATCGTGATGGAGTGGCTGACGCCGCATATCATCCTGCGCAAGGGGCTGATCGCCGGCACCCGCTATCCGCTGCTGGCCGGGCACATGGCGGAGTTCCTGGCCCAGACCCTGTTCAAGACCTCCGACCTGCACGCCCCGGCCGCCGAGAAGAAGGCGAAGATGGCGCCGTTCTGCGGCAACACGGCGCTGTGCCGGATCACCGAGGATCTGGTGTTCACCGATCCCTACCGGATCGCCAGGCTGAACCGCTGGACCACGCCGCAGCTGGACGGCATCGCCGCCGAGTTCCGCGCCGACGCCGCCGCCAAGGTGGCGGCGCAGGAGTTGAAATGGGCCTTCCTGACCCGGGCCGAGGCGCTGGTGCATGGCGACCTGCACACCGGGTCGATCATGGTGACCGAGACCGACAGCCGCGCCATCGACCCGGAATTCGCCTTCTACGGCCCGATGGGCTTCGACATCGGCGCCCTGCTGGCCAATTTCTTCCTGGCGTATTTTGCGCAGGCGGGACACGCGACGGCAGCGGATGACCGGGCCGACTACCGCAGCTGGCTGCTGGTCCAGGCCGAGGCGATCTGGACCGGGTTCCAGAAGCGCTTTCTGGAGCTGTGGCGGGCCGAGGGCACCGGCGACGCCTTCGACCGCGGCCTGTTCGCCGACGGCGATGGCGCCCTGGCGCTGGACGCCCACCGCAAGGCCACCATGGCCCGGCTGTTCCGCGACACGGTCGGCTTCGCCGGCGCCAAGATGGTCCGCCGTATCCTGGGGCTGGCCCATGTCGCCGATCTCGAGACCATCGCCGACCCGGACCGGCGCGCCGCCTGCGAGACCAAGGCGCTGCGCCTGGCCCGCGCCTTCCTGGTCGAGCGCGACCGCTTCACCGGCCCGGCCGATCTGCGCCACGCGGCCGAATCCGTCTTCCGCGAGGGTTGAGCCATGAAGATCGACGGCATTCCGTACCGCACCATCTGGCCGGCCGAGGATGGCTGGCGCGTCGAGATCATCGACCAGACCAAGCTGCCGCACGGCTTCGAGACGGTGGTGCTGGAGAGCGAGGACCAGGCGGCCCACGCCATCCGCAGCATGCAGGTGCGCGGCGCGCCGCTGATCGGCGCCACCGGCGCCTACGGCCTGGCGCTGGCGCTGCGCGCCGACCCGTCCGACGCCGGGCTGGCCGGCGCCTATGACCGGCTGCTGGCGACCCGCCCGACCGCGGTCAACCTGCGCTGGGCGCTGGACGATATGCGCGGCCGGGTGGCGGCCCTGAGGCCGGCGGAGCGCGCCGCCGCCGCCTATCGCCGCGCCGCCGAGATCTGCGATGACGACGTCGCCACCTGCCGCGCCATCGGCGAGCACGGCCTGGCCGTGTTCTGCGAGATCTGGGAGAGGAAGGGCCGGCCCGACCGCCTGAACGTGCTGACCCATTGCAATGCCGGCTGGCTGGCGACGGTCGACTGGGGCACCGCCCTGGCGCCGATCTACCTGGCCCATGACAGCGGTTTGCCCGTCCACGTCTGGGTCGACGAGACCCGGCCGCGCAACCAGGGCGCCAGCATCACCGCCTTCGAGCTGGGCCGCCACGGCGTGAAGCACACCGTGATCGCCGACAATGTCGGCGGCCATCTGATGCAGCACGGCATGGTCGACCTGTGCATCGTCGGCACCGACCGCACCACCGCCACCGGCGACGTCTGCAACAAGATCGGCACCTACCTCAAGGCGCTGGCGGCGCATGACAACGGCGTGCCGTTCTATGTCGCCCTGCCCTACACCACGATCGACTGGACCCTGACCGACGGCATCCGCCAGATCGAGATCGAGCAGCGCGACGCGCGCGAGCTGAGCCACATCACCGGCCGCACCGCGGATGGCCGGCTGGAGACGGTCGGCATCCTGCCGGAGGGCAGCGCCGCGGCGAACTGGGCCTTCGACGTCACCCCGGCGCGCTACGTCACCGGCCTGATCACCGAGCGCGGCGTGTGCCCCGCCAGCCGCGAGGGCCTGGCCGGGCTGTATCCCGACCGGGCGGCGTAAAGGGCGCCCCTACCCGATCACGGCCCCGCGGCCGCGACGGGCCGACCTGTACCAAGGGCGAGGTCCGCCCATCCTTTGATGTGCCGGACCATCGCCCAGCACAATGGCGAAGGACGCCTGGGATCCGCGATCCTTCCCCTCGCTTCCGGGCGCCGACCGTGCGCCCGTTCGCGGGAGGTGAAGCCATGATGTTCGCCATCGATGGGACCGGACTGGCCGCGGCGGAGGTGAATGCCGGCGTCCCGCATCACGCAGCCCGGTCCGGCCGGCTTCTTGACTATCCCAAAAATAATACGGTACGGTATCGTACCATTCCAATGCGGCGCGAGCTGCGCCCAGGAGACGAGAGCTTCCGATGAAGCGCATTGCCAAGCGTGTGGCCGCCGGGACCGCTTTTCTCGCCCTCATTGCCGGCGGCACCTGGGGATGGGCGTGGTGGGACGAAGGCCGTTCCAGGGAATGGACCGACAACGCCTATGTCCGCGCCGACATCACGGCGATCGGCCCCAAAGTGTCCGGCTACGTGGCCGAGGTGCTGGTCGACGACAACCAGATGGTCGAGGCCGGGGCCGTGCTGCTGCGGATTGCCGACGAGGATCATCGGGCCCAGCGGGACCGCGCCGCGGCCACCGTCGCCCAGGCCGAGGCCGCCACCGAGAATCTGGACCGCCGGAAGGACCTGCAGTTGGCGAAGATCCGCGAGGCGGAGGCTGCGATCGATGTCGGCCGGGCCGATGTGGAGCTGTCGCGCCGCGAGCTGGTGCGGGCGAGCCGCCTGGTGGATCAGGGCTGGACGCCGCAGCGCAATCACGACACCGCCACCGCCAATGCCGATCGCGCCCGGGCCGCGCTGGCGCAGGCGGAGGCCGTCGCGGCGGCCGCGCGCGAGCAGCTGGCGGTGCTCGGCTCCGAGGCCCGGCAGATCGACGCCCGCCTGGCGGAGGCGCGCGCCAACCTGCAACTGGCCGCGATCGCGCTGTCGGACACGGTGATCCGCGCGCCCGTCGCCGGCGTCGTCGGGAACCGCCGCGTCCATGCGGGCGAGTATGTTCGGCCCGGCGCCGCCCTCCTCTCGGTGGTGCCGGTCGACGCCGTCTGGGTGGTGGCGAATTTCAAGGAGACCCAGGTCGCCCGCATGGCGGTGGGCCAGCCGGTGGAGATCCGCGTCGACGGCTATTCGGACGCGGTCATCACGGGACGGGTGGACAGCCTGGCGCCCGCGAGCGGCGCCGCCTTCAGCCTGCTGCCGCCCGACAACGCCACCGGCAACTTCGTCAAGATCGTCCAGCGCGTTCCCGTCAAGATCACGCTCCCCGCCGGCCATGTCCTGCTCGGCCGGCTGGTGCCCGGCCTGTCGGTCGATGTCGCCGTCGAGGTGGGCGCCAGCCCGGGCACGGCGGCGGCTTCCGAACCTGCCCGGGCCGGCGCCACGATCTTCCGGACGGCGGACGAAGCGTCGTGACCGCGGCGGCCGATCCCGCCCTGTCGCCGGCCGGCCCCGCAGTGCCGCCGGCGCTTCGGCGATGGCTGCTTCTCGGCTTCCTGACCGTCGCCGCCGCGATGGATGCGGTGAACAGCACCGTTCTGGTGGTCACCCGCGGCCACGTCATGGGCGGCATCCATGCCACCCAGGACGAGGTCGCCTGGGTCAACATCGCCTATCTCGCCGCCAAGCTGACCGCCCTGCCGTTGGCGGCATGGCTGACATTGCGCCTGGCGCCGCGCCGGCTGCTCGCGGGCGCGATCCTGGTGCTGCTCGCCGGCGCCCTCGGGGCCGCCGCAGCCGGCGGCCTCGATGTCCTGGTCGCGTGGCGGATGGCGCAGGGCGTCGCCGGTGCCGTCCTGCTCGTCGCCGGCCAGACCCTGCTGTTCGAGGTTTTTCCCCGGTCCCGCCAGGGGCTGGTCCAGGCCGTCTTCGCCTTCGCCACGACCGTGGCGCCCACGACCCTGTCCCCGGCCTTGCAGGGCTGGACCGTCGACACGCTCTCCTGGTCCTGGATGTTCCTGGCCAATGTGCCGCTCGGCCTGGCCGGCCTGGCGGCCGTGCTTCTCGCCCCCGGCCGCCGCGAGCGGCCGGAGGCGAGAGCGCGGTTCGACTGGCCCGGCCTCGTGCTTCTGGGCGCGGCGATGACCGCCTTCGTCTACGTCACGCAGGAGGGCAGCCGCTACAACTGGTTCGACGAACCCGAGATCGTGCATATCAGCCTCGCCGGGCTCGGCGCCGCCGCCGTGTTCCTGGCGTGCCAGGCCGTGGCGCAGAAGCGCGGGGCGCTGATCGACGCCTCCGTCTTCCGCGACGAGCATTTCAGCTTCGGCTTCATCGTCAGCTTCGTCGCCGGCGGCGCGCTGTTCGGCAGCGCCTTCGTCATCCCGGCCTTCGCGACCGGCGTGCTGGGCCTGTCGCCGACCTATGCGGGGCTGCTGCTGCTGCCGAGCGGCGCGCTGGTCTGCGTCGGCCTGCTCTTCGCGGGCGCAGTGATCCAGTTCAGGCAGCTGGATCCGGTCAAGCTGGTCCCCTTCGGCATCGTCTGCTTCATGACGTCGATGTGGATGCTGTCGGGCTCCACCTCCGAGAGCGGCCTGCCCGACATGGTGCCGGCCCTGCTGCTGCGCGGCCTCGGCCTCGGTCTCCTCTTCGTCTCGCTGACCGTGGGCACGCTGCGCGATCTGCGGCCGGAGGTGCTGGCCCAGGGCGTGGCGCTGTTCAACATCGGCCGCCAGATGGGCGGCCAGATCGGCGTCGCCAGCCTGGCCACCTATCTCGATCACCAGAACGCGCTGAACCGCACGGTGCTGGCCCAGCATCTCGCGCCGGGAAACCCGGTGCTGACCGACCGGCAGGAGACGATTACGACCTTGCTGACCGCGCGGGGCTATCCCGCGGAGGAAGCCGGCGCGGCGGCGACCGCCGTCATCCAGAACGCTTTCGTGCAGCAGGTGGCGACGCTGTCGTTCAACGAATGCTTCCTGGCGATCGCGCTGCTGTTCCTGGTCGCGGCGCCGGTTCTGGTCGCGACCAAGCTCACCCTCGCGCGCGTCCTGGGGCACGCTCCGCACTAGGTCCACGGGCGCCGTTCACGAACATCCCGACCGCGGACTCGACGGCCGCCCGGGCTTCGGCAGGCGTCGGGGGCGGCCGCAGCCCGAGCACGACCTGGAGATGGAGGTCGTCGCGGATCATTCCCAGGAAATGCTCGGCCAGCCGTTTCGGGTCGCCGGCTTGAATCCCCCAATCCCTCCCCTTCTCCTCCAGCACGCGCGCGAGATTCGCGCTCGTCCGGCCCGGGCCGGCGTCGAAGAACACCTTGGCGAGATCGGGAAAGCGGCTGCCCTCGCCCACGACCGTGCGATAGAGCTGCAGGGCCTCGGGCGACATGATGACGCCGAGATAGCGCTGCCCGGCCTCCTGCAACGTGGCCTCGAGATCCGCCCGGGCAAAGTCGGCTTCGGCCAGCGGCCCCATGGCGTGACGGGCGATCTCCCGCACCACCGTCGCGAACAGTTGTTCCTTGTTGCCGAAATAGGCGTAGATGGTTCGCTTCGAACCGCCGACCTTCGCGATGATCTCATCCACGCTCGCCCCGGCGAAACCGGAGTCGAAGAACACTTCGGTGGCCGCCCGCAGAAACTCCTCCTGGCGGGCCTCCTGCCGCACGGCACGGGGTGCCGTCTTGCCCTTCCCGGCCGGCGGGCGATGATTTCCCGTCATGGCGACCATCCCTTCCCCCAGAGCCGCGACAGCAAGGCTCGCCGGGCGTATTCACAAGAGCAGAGCGTTCGCTCAGCCTAGACGGTACCGTACCGTTTGACGATCGCAGTCGATCAACTCCACGACTGACCATCAAGGAGAGCTTCATGTCCCGTTTCCTGAGCGCCACGGCGCTGGCGCTTGTCCTCGCGGCCGGCACGGCGTCGGCCGAGGCCAAGACGCTGGTCTACTGCTCCGAAGGCAGCCCGGAGAACTTCAACCCGCAGATCAACACCACCGGCACCAGCCTGGACGCCTCGGTGCCGGTCTATGACGGGCTGGTGGCGTTCGAGCGCGGCGGCACCAAGGTGGTGCCGGCCCTGGCCGAATCCTGGGACGTGTCCGATGACGGCATGGTCTACACCTTCCATCTGCGGCGCGGCGTGAAGTGGCATTCGAACGAGACGTTCACGCCGACGCGCGACTTCAACGCCGACGACGTGCTGTTCTCGTTCAACCGGATGTGGAAGGACGACAGCCCCTATCACAAGGTCTCCGGCGGGTCGTACGACTATTTCGGCGACATGGGCATGCCGACCCTGCTGAAGGCGATCGACAAGGTGGACGATTATACCGTCCGCTTCACCCTGACCAGGCCGGAGGCGCCGTTCCTGGCCGACATGGCGATGAACTTCGCCCAGATCCTGTCGGCGGAATATGCCGATGCGATGATGAAGGCCGGCACGCCGGAGGATGTCGACCAGATCCCGATCGGCACCGGGCCGTTCCGCTTCGTCCAGTACCTGCCGGACGCGCTGATCCGCTACAAGGCCTTCGACCAGGCCTGGAGCGGCAAGGAGAAGATCGACACGCTGGTCTTCGCCATCACCCCCGACGCCTCGGTGCGCTACGCCAAGCTGAAGGCCAATGAGTGCCAGGTGATCCCGTCGCCGAACCCGGCCGACCTGGCGGCGATGCAGCAGGACCCGGCGGTGACGGTGATCGGCCAGCCCGGGCTGAACACCGGCTACCTGGCCTTCAACGTCCTCAAGAAGCCGTTCGACGACGTGCGGGTGCGCCGCGCCATCAACATGGCGGTGAACAAGCAGGCCATCCTCGACGCCGTCTATCGCGGCACCGGCCAGGCGGCGAAGAACCCGATCCCACCGACCATCTGGTCCTACAACGACAGCGTCCAGGACTATCCCTACGACCCCGAGGCGGCGAAAAAGCTGCTGGCCGAGGCCGGCTATCCGAACGGCTTCGACACGGACCTGTGGGCCATGCCGGTGCAGCGGCCCTACAACCCGAACGCCCAGCGCATCGCCGAGCTGATGCAGGAGGATCTGGCCAAGGTCGGGATCAAGGCCCAGATCGTGTCGTATGAATGGGGCGAGTACCGCAAGCGGGCCCAGGCCGGCGAGCACCAGATGGCGCAGCTGGGCTGGGGCGGCGACAATGGCGACCCCGACAATTTCTTCGCCAACCTGCTGGGCTGCGATGCGGCGCGGGAGGGGGGCGGCAATATCGCGAAATGGTGCGATCAGGATTTCGAGAGACTGATCCAGAAGGCCAAGGTCACCGCCGACCAGGCCGAGCGGACCAAGCTGTACGAGCAGGCCCAGGTGATCTTCCACGACCAGGTGCCGTGGCTGCCGATCGCCCACTCCGTCGAGTACCAGGCGATCCGCAAGGAGGTGCTGAATTACGTCATCACCCCGGTGCGCATTCACGACTTCCGCGGCGTCGATATCCAGGAGTAGCGTGGCGGCATCTCGATTCGTAGGGAGAGAACCCCATGTCCCGCTTCCTGTCCGCCACGGCGCTGGCGCTGGCCCTCGCCGCGGGGATGGCCGCGTCGGCCGAGGCCAAGACGCTGGTCTATTGCTCCGAGGGCAGCCCGGAGAACTTCAACCCGCAGATCAACACCACCGGCACCAGCTTCGACGCGGCGCTGCCGGTCTATGACGGGCTGGTCGCCTTCGAGAAGGGCACCACCAAGGTGGTGCCGGCCCTGGCCGAATCCTGGGACGTGTCGGATGACGGCACGGTCTACACCTTCCACCTGCGCAAGGGCGTCAAGTTCCACTCCAGCGAGACCTTCACGCCGACGCGCGACTTCAACGCCGACGACGTGCTGTTCTCGTTCGACCGGATGTGGAAGGACGACAGCCCGTACCACAAGGTGTCCGGCGGGTCGTACGACTATTTCGGCGACATGGGCATGCCGACGCTGCTGAAGGCGATCGACAAGGTCGACGACAACACGGTGAAGTTCACCCTGACCAAGCCGGAGGCGCCGTTCATCGCCAACATGGCGATGAACTTCGCCTCGATCCTGTCGGCGGAATACGCCGATGCGATGATGAAGGCCGGCACGCCGGAGCAGGTCGACCAGGTGCCGATCGGCACCGGGCCGTTCCAGTTCGTGCAGTACCAGCCGGACGCGCTGATCCGCTACAAGGCCTTCGACCAGGCCTGGAGCGGGCGCGAGAAGATCGACAACCTGGTCTTCGCCATCACCCCGGACGCCGCGGTGCGCTACGCCAAGCTGCAGGCCGGCGAATGCCACGTCATGCCCTATCCGAACCCGGCCGACCTGCCGGCGATGCAGAAGGACCCGGCCCTGACGGTGCTGAGCCAGCCCGGGCTGAACACCGGCTATCTGGCCTTCAACGTCACCAAGAAGCCGTTCGACGACGTCCGCGTGCGCCAGGCCGTCAACATGGCGGTGAACAAGCAGGCGATCCTCGACGCCGTGTACCAGGGCACCGGCCAGGCGGCGAAGAACCCGATCCCGCCGACCATCTGGTCCTACAACGACAGCATCCAGGACTACAAATACGACCCCGAGGCGGCCAAGAAGCTGCTGGCCGAGGCCGGCCTGGCCGACGGCTTCGAGAGCGACCTGTGGGCGATGCCGGTGCAGCGCCCCTACAACCCGAACGCCCAGCGCATCGCCGAGCTGATGCAGGAGGATCTGGCCAAGGTCGGGATCAAGACCAAGATCGTGTCGTTCGAGTGGGGCGAGTACCGCAAGCGCACCCAGGCCGGCGAGCACCAGATGGCGCAGCTGGGCTGGTCGGGCGACAATGGCGACCCGGACAACTTCTTCGCCAACCTGCTGGGCTGCGACGCGGCGCGGGAAGGCGGCAGCAATATCTCGAAGTGGTGCGATCAGGACTTCGAGAAGCTCATCCAGACCGCCAAATCCACCGCCGACCAGGCCGAGCGCACCAAGCTGTACGAGCAGGCCCAGGTGATCTTCCACGACCAGGCCCCGTGGCTGCCGATCGCCCATTCGGTGGTCTATGAGCCGATCCGCAAGGAGGTCACCGGCTACAAGATCATCCCGGTCGGGCTGCACGATTTCCGCGGCGTCGATATCGCGGAATAACCGCACCGAGCAAGAAACGGCCAGGAAAGTCCTCCGCGGCTTTCCTGGCCGTCCATTTTCCGGCCGACGGGATTTCGAACCGCCGGACCGCCGCCGGAAACCACGGATTTTGTGCGGAAATCCGGCGGTATCGCGTGAAACGATTCTTGTCCTGCCGCCTCAACCGGCCAGTTGACATCACCCCCGCCCCCTGCGGTAATCCGGTACAACCCACGGTTTGGGCAATACAGCTATGCGGCAAGCCCGGCCGAAGGACCACCATTGGGGGAGAGTTTCATGTCGCGTTTCCTGTCCGCCACGGCGATGGCGCTTGTCCTCGTCGCGGGGGCGGCCGTGTCCGCCGAGGCCAAGACATTGGTCTATTGCTCCGAGGGCAGCCCGGAGAATTTCAATCCGCAGATTAACACCACCGGCACCAGCTTCGACGCGTCCGGCCCGATCTACGACCATCTGGTCGAGTTCACCAAGGGCAGCACCAAGACCGAGCCCGGCCTGGCCGAGTCCTGGGACATTTCGGATGACGGCACGGTGTACACCTTCCACCTCCGCAAGGGGGTGAAGTGGCATTCGAACGACAAGTTCACGCCGACCCGCGAGTTCAACGCCGACGACGTGCTGTTCACCTTCAACCGGATGTGGAAGGACGACCATCCCTACCACAAGATCTCCGGCGGCCAGTACGACTACTTCGGCGACATGGGCTTCCCGACCCTGCTGAAGTCGATCGACAAGGTCGACGACCACACGGTGAAGATCACCCTGACCAAGCCGGAGGCGCCGTTCCTGGCCGACCTGGCCATGGAGTTCTCGTCGATCCTGTCGGCCGAATACGCCGATGCGATGATGAAGGCCGGCACGCCGGAGCAGGTCGACCAGGTGCCGATCGGCACCGGGTCCTTCCAGTTCGTGCAGTACCAGCCGGACGCGCTGATCCGCTACAAGGCCTTCGAAGGGGCCTGGAGCGGCAAGGAGAAGATCGACAACCTGGTCTTCGCCATCACCCCGGACGCCGCGGTGCGCTATGCCAAGCTGAAGGCCGGCGAGTGCCATGTCATGCCGTATCCGAACCCGGCCGACGTGCCGGCGATGATGAAGGATCCGGCGCTGAACGTGCTGACCCAGCCGGGCCTGAACACCGGCTACCTGGCCTTCAACGTCACCAAGAAGCCGTTCGACGACGTGCGCGTGCGCCAGGCCGTCAACATGGCGGTGAACAAGCAGGCGATCCTCGACGCCGTGTACCAGGGCGCCGGCCAGGCGGCGAAGAACCCGATCCCGCCGACCATCTGGTCCTACAACGACAGCGTCCCGGAGTACAAGTACGACCCCGAGGCGGCGAAGAAGCTGCTGGCCGACGCCGGCTATCCGGACGGCTTCGAGACCGACCTGTGGGCGATGCCGGTGCAGCGCCCGTACAACCCGAACGCCCAGCGCATCGCCGAGCTGATGCAGTCCGACCTCGCCAAGCTGGGGATCAAGGCCAAGATCGTCTCGTATGAATGGGGCGAGTACCGCAAGCGGGCCCAGGAAGGCGAGCACCAGATGGCGCAGCTGGGCTGGACCGGCGACAACGGCGACCCGGACAACTTCCTGAACAACCTGCTGGGCTGCGACGGTGCGCGGCAGGGGGGCTCGAATATTTCAAAGTGGTGCGACAAGGATTTCGAGGCGCTCATCCAGAAGGCCAAGTCGATCTCGGACCAGGCCGAGCGGACCAAGCTGTACGAGCAGGCGCAGGTGATCTTCCACGACCAGGCGCCGTGGCTGCCGATCGCGCATTCGGTGGTCTATGAGCCGACCCGCAAGGAGGTCTCGGGCTACAAGGTCAGCCCGTTCGGCCGCCACGACTTCAGCGACGTCGACATCGCCGAATAAAGCGAGGTAAGGGGGAGCCGGGCGGGGGAGCAGGGGGATGCTCCTCCGCCCGCGTCTTTTCCGGCCCAGCATCCGCTACCCGATGGCATCATGCTCCGTTTCATCCTGACCCGCGTCGCCATGGCGATGATCACCTTCCTGGGGATCACCGCCCTCAGCTTCTTCCTGATCCGGGCGGTGCCCGGCGATCCCGTCCAGGTGCGGGCCGGCGAGCGCGGCGTCACGCCCGAGCGCCACGCCCAGCTGATGCACGAGATGGGCCTGGACCGGCCGGTGTCGGTGCAGTTCTTCTCCTATATCGGCGAGGTGCTGCAGGGCGACCTCGGCAAGTCCACACGGACGCAGCGGCCGGTGCTGAGCGAGTTCTTCAATCTGTTCCCGGCGACGCTGGAGCTCGGGATCTGCGCCATGATCTTCGCCGTGGTGCTGGGCCTGCCGGCCGGCATCCTGGCCGCCACCAACCGATCCAGTCCGATCGACCACGGCATCATGGGCGCCAGCCTGACCGGCTATTCGATGCCGATCTTCTGGTGGGGGCTGCTGCTGATCCTGATCTTCTCGGTCGGCCTGCAATGGACCCCGGTCTCCGGCCGGATCTCGGCGATGGTGTTCGTCGAGCCGCACACCGGCTTCATGCTGATCGACAGCCTGATGTCGGACGAGAAGGGCGCCTTCGTCTCGGCCCTGCGCGCCCTGATCCTGCCGACCATCGTGCTGGGCACCATCCCGCTGGCGGTGATCGCGCGCATGACCCGGTCGGCCATGCTCGAGGTGCTGAGCGAGGACTATATCCGCACCGCCCGGGCCAAGGGCCTCGGCGTCAAGCGGGTGATCGGGCTGCACGCGCTGCGCAACGCGCTGATCCCGGTGGTCACCGTGATCGGCCTGCAGGTCGGCACGCTGCTCGGCGGCGCCATCCTGACCGAGAGGGTGTTCGCCTGGCCCGGCGTCGGCAGCTGGCTGGTCGAGGCGATCAACCGCCGCGACTACCCTGCCCTGCAAGGCGGCGTGCTGCTGGTCGCCACCCTCGTCATCGTCGTCAACCTGCTGGTCGACCTGGCCTATGGCCTGCTCGATCCCCGCATCCGGCATGTGAAGTAAGCCGATGACCGCACCCAGCCTGCAAGAGACCCGGGCCCCTTCCGCCCTGCCCGCCAAGCCGCCCGGCCCGTTCGTCGAATTCTGGCGCTCCTTCAGCGCCAACAAGGGCGCCCTGGCCGGGCTGATCGTGATCGTGGTGATCGCGCTGGTCGCGATCTTCGCCGACGTCGTCGCGCCGCATTCGCCAATCGACCAGGACCGCGCCGCCTTCCTGGTGCCGCCCTTCTGGCAGGATGGCGGCACGCTGGCCTATCCGCTGGGCACCGACGACATCGGCCGCGACATCCTCTCGCGCCTGATCTACGGCGCCAGGCTGTCGATCATGATCGGCCTGATCGTGGTGACACTGTCGCTGGCCGTGGGCGTGCTGCTGGGCCTGGCCGCCGGCTTCTTCGGCGGGTTGGTCGATACGGCGATCATGCGCCTGCTCGACATCATGCTGGCGCTGCCCAGCCTGCTGCTGGCGATCGTCGTCGTCGCCATCCTCGGTCCCGGCCTGGTCAACGCCATGATCGCGGTCTCGATCGTCACCCTGCCGCACTACTCGCGCCTGATGCGCGCCGCGGTGCTGAGCCAGATCCGAAGGCCCTATGTCACCGCCTCACGCGTCGCCGGCGCCGGCACGTGGCGGCTGATGTTCGCCACCATCCTGCCGAACTGCATGGCCCCCCTGATCGTGCAGGCGACGCTCGGCTTCTCCTCGGCCATCCTGGACGCCGCGGCGCTCGGCTTCCTCGGCCTCGGCGCCCAGCCGCCGACGCCGGAATGGGGCACCATGCTGGCCTCGTCGCTGCAGTTCCTGCAGCGCGCCTGGTGGGTGGTGACCTTCCCCGGCCTCGCCATCCTGATCACGGTGCTGGCCTTCAACCTGCTGGGCGACGGCCTGCGCGACGCCCTGGACCCGAGACTGAAGCGCTGACATGCCCCTGCTCGACATCCGCAACCTGACGGTCGAGTTCCCGGCCGGCAAGGGATCGTTTCGCGCCGTCTCCGGCCTCGACCTCACCATCGATCCCGGCGAGATCCTGGGCATCGTCGGCGAATCCGGCTCCGGCAAGTCGGTGACCATGCTGGCGCTGATGGGGCTGGTGGCCTTCCCCGGCAAGGTCACCGCCGACCACCTGACCTTCGACGGCCACGACCTGCTGAAGATGTCGGTCCGCCAGCGCCGCAAGATCATCGGCAAGGACATGGCGATGATCTTCCAGGAGCCGATGACCAGCCTGAACCCGTGCTTCACGGTCGGCTTCCAGATCATGGAGACGCTGCAGGTGCATGAGGGCGGCAGCCGGCGGACCCGGCGCGACCGCACCATCCAGCTGCTGGCCCAGGTCGGCATCCCGGCGCCGGAGACCCGGATCGACGCCTTCCCGCACCAGCTGTCGGGCGGCATGAACCAGCGGGTGATGATCGCCATGGCGATCGCCTGCAAGCCCAAGCTGCTGATCGCCGACGAGCCGACCACGGCGCTGGACGTGACCATCCAGGCCCAGATCCTGCAGCTGCTGGCCGACCTGCAGCGCGACCAGGGCATGGCGCTGGTGCTGATCACCCACGACATGGGCGTGGTGGCCGAGACGGCGCAGCGGGTGAATGTGATGTATGCCGGCGAGCTGGTGGAGGAGCGCATGGTCGGCGGGCTGTTCGGCCGGCCGCGCCACCCCTATACCGGCGCGCTCTTGGAGGCGCTGCCGGAGCGCAGCACCGGCCACCGCCGGCTGCCGACCATCCCCGGCGTCGTGCCCGGCCCGTATGACCGGCCGTCCGGCTGCCTGTTCAACCCGCGCTGCCGCAACGTGCTGGACCGCTGCCGGGCCCAGCATCCGGACCTGTCGCCCGACCTGGACGGGCGGACGCGCTGCTTCAACCCCCTGCAGGAGATCCGGGCGTGACGGCCGTCGTCGAAGCGCGGCAGCTGAGCCGCTTCTACGAGGTCAAGACCTCGCCCTTCAAGGCCGCCAAGACGCTGCGCGCCCTGACCGGGATGTCGTTCACGCTGGAGGCCGGCAAGACCCTGGCCGTGGTCGGCGAGAGCGGCTGCGGCAAGTCGACCCTGGCCCGGGTGGTGACCATGATCGAGCCGCCGAGCGAGGGCGAGCTGACCATCGACGGCATCCCGGTGGCGACCGCCGACGCCGCCCAGCGCCGGCGCCTGCGCGGCGCGGTGCAGATCGTGTTCCAGGACCCCTACGGATCGCTGAACCCGCGCAAGAAGGTGGGCGCGATCCTGGAGGAGCCGCTGAAGATCAACACCGACATGAAGTCGGCGGAGCGGCGGCAGGCGGCCGAGGCGATGCTGTCGAAGGTCGGCTTGAGGCCGGAGCATTACGACCGCTATCCGCACATGTTCTCGGGCGGGCAGCGCCAGCGCATCGCCATCGCCCGGGCGCTGATGCTGCGGCCGAAGGTGGTGGTGGCGGACGAGCCGGTGTCGGCGCTGGACGTCTCGATCCAGGCCCAGGTGCTGAACCTGCTGATGGACCTGCAGGACGAGTTCGGCCTGGCCTATCTGTTCATCAGCCACGGCCTGTCGGTGGTGGAGCACATCGCCGACGATCTGGTGGTGATGTATCTGGGCCGGCCGGTGGAGCACGGCACCAAGGAGGCGATCTTCCGCCATCCGCGCCACCCCTACACCAAGGCGCTGCTGGCCTCGACGCCGTTCGTCGACCCGACCAAGCGGGCCGAGCGGGTGGTGCTGAAGGGCGAGCTGCCCTCGCCCCTGAACCCGCCGCCGGGGTGTGCGTTCCACCGGCGGTGCCCGTATGCGACGGATGTGTGCCAGGTGGAGCGGCCGGAGCTGCGGCCGGTGGATGGGCGGGCGGTGGCTTGTCACCATGCGGAGCAGGTGGGGTAGAGGAGTTGCCTATCTCTCGCACCCCGCCCAAAACCGTAAGGGACCAACTTCGCAAAGAGGTTGGCTTCGGATGTCCGGTCCCCGGGTGCGGCAGCCCCTATCTCGAGCTACATCATTTCGATCCCCCATGGAATACAGAGAATCATCATAACCCCGCCGGCATGGTGGCCCTCTGTAGAGACCATCATCCGTCGGCGGATGCTGGAGCGTTTACGATTGAGCAGCTACGGGAATTTAAGCGAAATGGCGCCGACACGGCGATGAAGGGCAGCTTCGATTGGCGTCGGCGGGATCTTCTGCTGATATTGGGCAGCAATTTCCTCTATCAGCAGATGAGTGCAATCAAGCTGAACAATATCGATGTCGTATCATTTTCTAGAGACACCGATGGATACATCCTTCTGAACGCGAACATTCCAAGCTTGCTTCCAGAAGATCGAGCCATGATCGAGGAAAATATTTGGCATAATACCGGAACACCAAAAGAGCTGAGATGCCCACCCTCAGGAAGGGAGTTGGCAGTGGAGTACCATAACGGCGACTACCTATCCGTTGAGTTCTTTGAGATAGATGGCGCGGAAGATCTGCACAATAGATACGAGCATGCTCGTAGTCTTCCCATCCTCTTCCCGATAACGGCAGTCGAATTCAATCTTAGGATTGGAAATACAAATATTGACATCAATCCGAAACATTCTTCGATTGGGCGAGATCGTATGCAAAATTGCTTCTTCTCTCAAAATCAGGGATACGCAATCAGCCACTCGGACACGAAATGGAGATTCAAGCAGAATTCGGCAAAGTATATAGATGCGCAGCATCCACGAAACGCGGAATGCCTCTGCGGTAGCGGCCTCAGATATAAGCACTGTCACGGAGCTGTCGACTAAGAGCCTGTTTGTAAATGCTACTGGTGCGGCCGTCTGACGGCGGTTTCTGCGCTTCCGGTGCTCACGGACTCAAACGTCCGCTGCGCGCCGGTTCTCGAAACCACTGCCAGCCGACTCACACCAGCGCATTTCCAAACAGGCTCTAAGAGACCGTTTGGAAATTGCGGATGGGGGCTTTCTCGGCGAGCGAGGATATGATTCAAGCTATGGATGTGGACGGAACAGAGCCGTGGCCGGATGGCCGAGATCGCAAAGAAGACCAAGCGCTA
>NZ_JBQJIK010000074.1:0-42538 GCF_052078665.1 Inquilinus sp. CA228
ATCCAGCGGCATCGGCCACTGGATCGCCACGGCGCTATGCGCCTCGCGATGACGGCTTTAAATCAAGAGCGGGCGGGCTCTTCGGGCGCCTGGCGCCGCGCCGCGACTACCAGATCGACCCCGCGGCCCGGGCCGGCACGGCCGCCCGCTCCTCGCCGGCCTCGATCCGCTCCAGGAAGTGCCCGAGCAACCGCTCGTACAGCGCGTCGCCCAGGCAGGCATCCTCCAGCCCGACATCGATGTTCGGGTTGTCGTTGACCTCGATCACCACCGGGCCCTGCGCCGTCTCCTTCAGGTCGACGCCGTAGAGGCCGGTGCCGATCAGCGCGGCGGCGGCCAGCGCGGCCGACAGCACCGCGGGCGGCACGGCGTCGAGCGGCACCGGCTCGGTCGCGCCCTCCTCGCTGCTTCCGTCGCCGTCGTGGCGGAAGATCTGCCAATGGCCGCGCACCATGCCGTAGCGGCAGGCGAACAGCGGCTGGCCGGCCAGCACGCCGATGCGCCAGTCGAACTCGGTGTAGAGGTATTCCTGCGCCAGGATCAGGCGCGACCGGCGCAGCAGCCGGCGCCCCGCCACCGGCAGCTCGGCCGGGGTGTCGACCCGGACCACGCCGCGTGAGCAGGCGCCGTCCGGCACCTTCAGCACCAGCGGAAAGCCCAGCGCCTCGCCGGCGGCGGCCAGCGTGTCGGCCCGCACCGCCAGGGTGCGCGGCTGCGCCACACCTTCGGCCTTCAGCCGCTCGTGCAGGAACACCTTGTTGCAGCAGCGCAGGATCGACACCGGGTCGTCGATCGCCGGCAGGCCCAGCTGCGTCGCGGTCTCGGCGAAGATGTAGCTCGGCGTCTGCAGCGCCGTGGTCTCGCGGATCAGCAGCGCGTCGAAGCCGCCCAGCCGGGGCAGGTCGCGATGGCCGAGGCATTCGGTGTCGATGCCCATCGACGACGCCACGTCGCGCAGCCGGACGATGGTGCTGGGCTTGGACGGCGGCAGCGGATCGTCCGGATTCAGCAGCACGGCAAGCTTCGGGGCGCGGCGAAACGGGCGCGGCGTCGGCGGGGTGCCGGCCAGCCGCTCCAGCGCGGCGCGCAGCAGGCGCCGCTGGCGCGGATCCAGCCCGGCCAGCGGCTCCGGCACCGCCTGCAGCAGTTGTGCTCGGCTCGGATCGATCTGCAAGGTCATCAGCGGTAGGCCGAACGCCTCATAGGCCGCCTCGGCGACCTCCTGCAGATGCGGCTTGTTGCAGCGGCCCAGCGCCACGAACAGGCGGCGCGGCAGGACCAGGCGCGCGCCCTGGCGGCGTAGCGCGGCGAGGGCGTGGTCGACCGGCGCGAAGCGGCTGCGGACCAGCCGGTCGTCGGCCTGGTCGGCCAGCGCCGCCGCGGTCGGGATCGCGGCATAGCCGCGCGCCTCGGCGATCAAGGAGACGTAATATCCGAAGGAAAGGGGGCGCTGGTCGCGGCACAGATTGACCACGATGCTGCCGGGTTGCGGCAGGTGGCGCCCGTCCAGCAGGTCGTCAGGGGCGACGACGCGGCATTGGGGAGGCAGGTCGTCGGCCAGCCCCTCGGGCTCGTCGGCGACGATCGTCGTGATGGCCATGGGTCCATGGGTGATGTGGCAATGACCATCAGCCTCCCGCCGAGCGGGATAAATTCGCCATTCGGATTTGCGGATCGGTGCTTAGGTGCTTATGTGTATATGTGTTTGTCAGGAGGGCACGATGTCCGCCACCCGCTGGAATCTCGTCGTCTCGCAATCCACCGACATCGCCCTGCGCCAGTTCCTCGCCAGCCAGGGCGGCGGCCGCAAGGGCGACCTGTCGCGCTTCGTCGAGGAGGCGGTGCGCGCCCATATCCTGGAGCTGACGGCAGCCCAGACCAAGGCAGCCAATGCGGATGTCGACCAGGACACCCTCGACGCGGCGATCGATCAGGCTCTGGCTGCGACGCGTCGCTAAAGGGGTAGGCCAATCTCTTCGGCTGCCCATGAGCTGGCGATATAGTGTGGATTGTCGCCCACCGTGACGATGTAACGTTTGGCGAACTCGACTCGTGGCTCAAGCAATGGCGCATAGGATCGATTGCGCCGCGAGCATGTGGAATTCACTATTTCGTTACAATCAAGATGCCGGGAAGCCAAGCGCTGGAGCAGGACGATCATCTTTTTATCCGAAAACATACTCAATGGAACTTTTCTCTCATAAATGAGGCGAGTTCCTTCATACCCTTCGATTAGCCAATAGCGTTTGGATGCCAAGCTGCGACGCCATCTGAAGCGAGTACGACGCGTTGGCAAACCTGCCCGGATCTGTGGCCTACCAGCAGACGCTGTCAGCAGTATTTCGGGTCCGGGAACCTTACGGGCGCACGTCGTACTCCATCCGAATGTGGGAAGCCTACCCAGGCAACACAACAGGGATGGACCCGTCTCAGATGTATGCGTCTGCTTTCCTCCCTAACTCTCCACCGCGAACACCCGCTGCGTGAACCTCTCGGCGAGGCGGCCGAGCTCGGGGCCCAGCACCCGGTCCTCCGCCACCGGCGGCACCAGGCTGCACACCTCGTCGACCAGGGGCCGCAGCGCCGGCAGGGCCGCGCGGCCGGTGACGTGCAGGGCCTGGGACGCGATCACCGAAAGCATCGCCAGCGCCGCGTCCAGGCAGCGGCCGGCGCGCTCCTCCTTGGCCCAGGCCAGGACGGCCGGGGCGGCGACGTCGTCCTGGCCGGCGCCGGCGGCCTCGGTGCCGGGCAGGAAGGTGCGCTGCGCCGCCGCCTTGGCCTGCTCCAGGTAGCCTGTCACCGCCATCGGCACATAGCCCAGGCTGCCATGGCCGTCGCTGTCGCTGGGGTCGCGCCCGACCATCAGCAGGTCGGGCAGCTGCGACACCCGACCGGCCAGGAGCTTCGAGCTGTGGCGGTCGCAAAGCAGGCAGAGATCCGCCCAGATCGCGGCCAAATCGTCCAGCGCCGGCGCCGCCATGGCGTTGTGGTAGCCGCCGGTGCTGAGGCAGCGGCCGTCGGGATGGTCCGGCCCGGCCTCGTCGGGCGGGATATAGACCGGGTTGTCCGAGGCCGCGGCCAGCGACACCGCGGCCGCGCGCTCCGCCGCCGCCAGGGCGCGATGCGCCTGGCCCAGCAGCCGCGGCACGATGCGGTAGCTGACCGGGGCCTGATAGCCGCGCCGCCCGTCGCCGGCGCCGTGCAGGAGCGCGCGCAGGTTGCGCAGCGCCGCGGCGTCGTGCGCGTCGCCCCACAGCGTGTCCAGCGCCGAATCGTAATGCTCCAGCGGCGCCCGGAAGGCCTCGATCGACAGGGCGAAGACGCTCTCCGCCAGCCGGATCCGGTTGCGCGCCGCCAGGGCCGAATCGGCCAGCAGCGCCGCGGCACATGGCGACCCGTTGATCAGCGACCCGCGCTCCTTGACCTCGAGGTCAAAGCGCGCGCTGAGCGCGGCGAACAGCGGGTAGAGCGCCAGGATCTCGCCGGCCCCGCCCTGGCCGCCGGCTGGCACCGGCGGCAGCGGGCCGCCGTCCAGCATGGCGGCGACGGCCAGCGCGATCCGCGGCGTGGTGGCGGCATGGCCCTCCAGGAAATTGGCCAGCCGGGCCAGCACGATGCCGCGCACCACCCGCTCCGGCAGCGGGTCGCCGAAGGCGGTGGCGGCGGCGAAGGCCTTGATCCGGGCGTGGCGGTCGCGCTCCTCCGGCCGCAGCCGCCGGTCGGCCAGCTCGCCCATCGCCGTGGTCACGCCGTAGATCACGAGGTCCGGGTCGGTGTCGATCAGCCGCAGGAAGGCGGCGCGGCACTCCGAGATCCGGGCCAGCGCCGCCTCGGTGATGCGCACGCCTTCGCCCTGCCAGGCGACGCGGCGCACCACGTCGAGGGTGATGTCGGCTCGCCTGGTCAGGGCCACAGTCATCAGGGTCCGCTCCCACTTCGGTAGCGGCAGCTTGGCAAAAGCAAAGGCCGGCGGCGATGGGATTCGCCGCCGGCCTTGCCGATCCGTCTACCGTACCGTGGGGCTTACGCCACCGAGCCGTGGCAGTGCTTGAACTTCTTGCCCGAGCCGCAGGGGCAGGGGGCGTTGCGCGGGGTGTGGGCCCAGTCCGGATTGAGGGCGAAGGCCGCGCTGGCCGCCGCCACCGCGCCGTCGGCGGTGGCCATCGCCGGCTCCGGCAGACCCAGCGCCGGGTCGAAGCGGCTTTCGTGCATCTCGCGCTGCATCGCCGCGCGCTGCTGGGCCTCGACATCCTCCGGCCGGGTGACGCGCAGCTCGACCTGCGCCAGCACCTGGGTGACGTTCTCGCGCAGGCCGGCCAGCATCTGCTCGAACAGGTTGAACGCCTCGGCCTGGTACTCGCGCAGCGGGTCGCGCTGGGCATAGGCGCGCAGGTTGATGCCCTGGCGCAGATGGTCCAGCGTCAGCAGGTGGTCCTTCCAGCTCTGGTCCAGGATCTGCAGCAGCAGGCTCTTCTCGGCCATCTGCATGATCTCGGCGCCATAGGCCTCGACCTTGGCGGCCATCTTGGCGTCGACCGCGTGCTGGATGCGCTCCTCGATCTCGCGGTCGGCGATGCCCTCTTCCTTGCCCCATTCCTGCACCGGCAGGTCCAGGCCGAAGATGCGCAGCGCCTCCTCGTGCAGCCCGTCGATGTTCCACTTCTCGGCGTAGCTGTTCTCGGGGATGGCGCGGGCGACCATGCCGGCCACCACCTCCTGCCGCATGTCGGCGACCATGGCGGTGGCGTCCGCGGCCTGCATGATCTCGCGCCGCTGCTCGTAGATCACCTTGCGCTGGTCGTTCATCACGTTGTCGAAGCGCAGCAGGTTCTTGCGGATGTCGAAGTTGCGCGCCTCGACCTTCTCCTGCGCCTTCTCCAGCGCCCGGTTGATCCAGGGGTGGATGATCGCCTCGCCTTCCTTCAGGCCGAAGCGGCGCAGGATGCCGTCCAGCCGCTCGGAGGCGAAGATCCGCATCAGGTCGTCTTCCAGCGACAGGAAGAACTTCGATCCGCCGGGATCGCCCTGGCGGCCGGAGCGGCCGCGCAGCTGGTTGTCGATGCGGCGGCTCTCATGCCGCTCGGTGCCGACGACGTAGAGGCCGCCGGCCGCCAGCACGATCTCCCTGTTCTTCGCCACCTCCGCCCGGATCTCGGCCTCGCGCTGTTCGCGCGCCGCCGGGTCGTCGATGCCGGCAAGCTCGAGCGCGACCCGCATCTCGACATTGCCGCCGAGCTGGATGTCGGTGCCGCGGCCGGCCATGTTGGTGGCGATGGTCACCGCGCCGGGCCGGCCGGCCTGGGCGACGATATAGGCTTCCTGCTCGTGGAAGCGGGCGTTCAGCACGTTGTGCGGGATCTTCTCGCGCTGCAGCAGCGCCGCCAGCGTCTCCGACTTCTCGATCGACACGGTGCCCACCAGCACCGGCTGCTGCCGGGCGTTGCACTCGCGGATCAGGGTGACGATGGCGTCGTACTTCTCGCGGACGGTGCGGTAGACCTCGTCGTCCTCGTCCTTGCGGATGACCGGGACGTTGGTCGGGATCTCGACCACCTCGAGGTTGTAGATCTCGCCGAATTCTGCCGCCTCGGTCTGGGCCGTGCCGGTCATGCCGGCCAGCTTCGGATAGAGCCGGAAATAGTTCTGGAAGGTGATCGAGGCGAGGGTCTGGTTCTCGCGCTGGATCTCGACCCGCTCCTTGGCCTCGATCGCCTGGTGCAGGCCCTCGGAATAGCGCCGGCCCTCCATCATGCGGCCGGTGAATTCGTCGATGATGACGACCTTGTCGTCCTTGACGATGTAGTCCCGGTCGAGCTGGAACATGACGTGGGCGCGCAGCGCCTGGGTCACGTGATGCACTTGGTTGACGTTGTGGATGTCGTAGAGGTTGTCGCCCTGCAAGAGGCCGTTCTCGATCAGCAGCTGCTCGATCTTGACCTGGCCGGCCTCGGTCAGGGCGACGGTGCGCTGCTTCTCGTCGTGCTCGTAGTCCTCGACCGCGACCAGGCTCGGGATCAGCCGGTCGACCCGCATGTACATCTCCGACGAATCCTGCGCCGGGCCGGAGATGATCAGCGGCGTCCGCGCCTCGTCGATCAGGATCGAATCGACCTCGTCGACGATGGCGTAGTTGAACGGCCGCTGGACCATGTCCTCGAGCCGGAACTTCATGTTGTCGCGCAGATAGTCGAAGCCGAACTCGTTGTTGGTGCCGTAGGTGATGTCGCAGCCATACGCCTGGCGGCGTTCATTGTCATCCAAGCCATGGACGATGCAGCCGACGGTGAGGCCGAGGAAGCGGTAGATCCGCCCCATCCACTCGCTGTCGCGCTGGGCCAGGTAGTCGTTGACGGTGACGACATGCACGCCCTTGCCGGCCAGGGCGTTGAGATAGACGGCGAGGGTGGCGACCAGGGTCTTGCCTTCGCCGGTCTTCATCTCGGCGATCTTGCCCTGGTGCAGCACCAGGCCGCCGACCAGCTGGACGTCGTAATGGCGCTGGCCGAGCACCCGCCTGGCCGCCTCGCGCACGGTGGCGAAGGCCTCCGGCAGCAGCGCGTCCAGCGCCTCGCCCTGGTCCAGCCGGGCGCGGAACTCCTGGGTCCTGGCCTGAAGCTGGTCGTCGCTGAGCGCCTGGACCTGGGGCTCCAGGGCATTGGCCTGGACGACCGGACCGGTGATCAGCTGTTGGACGAAGCGATCGTTGGACGAACCGAACAGCTTTCGGGCAAGCGCACCGAACATCGAAACCTCGACTTGGGCAGGGAGAGCACGCGGCCGCACTCCCCCTTGAATTGGGGCCGCACCACGCGGCTTTCAACGCGGCGCGGCACCATAGCGGAAGGGCCCGGCCCTGCCAATGGCCGGGCCTGACCGGTCAGCTCGCCGGGTCGGCGGCGATGGCGCTGCCCTTCAGGATGACCGGTCGCGTGGTCTGGCCGGTGATGCCGAAATCGCTGTCGTTGATCATCAGCAGCGACCCGTCGCCGGTCAAGGCCAGGCCCTCGATCTTGACCGGCACCTCGGGGTGGTCGGCGCTGTCGAAGCGCAGCGTCTTGGTCACCGGCACGATCTTCGCGGCGGCCAGGTCCTTGCTGGCCTCCAGGCTGGGCGAGGTCTTGAGGTCGTCCCAGGCGGTGCCGTGGACGTCGGTGGCGCCGGCCAGCGACACCTCATACAGCTTGGTGGTGCCCTCGGTGCGCTCCAGCACCAGGAAGCGGTCGGGGCCGAGGCCCATCATCTCGCTGATGCGCGGGTCGTTCTGCTTGTCCGACGGGTCCAGCCGGAAGCTCTGCGGATCATCGAGCGTATAGACGTATTCGCCGGTGACCGCGAGCGTCGCCGGGTCGAGGGTCCAGAGCCGGGCGTTCTTCGAGGCCCGGTAGGTGTCGGCGTCCGGGTTGGCGAGCGGGTTCTGGATGATGGTGGCCAGGCGCTTGTTGTCCGGGGTGATCGCCAGCGATTCCAGGCCGCGGTTGAGGAAGCGCTTGGCCAGCACCGCCGGCAGGCCGCCATCGACCGGGTAATGCGCGCCCTTGAAGTCGTCCTCGGTGCCCTGCGGCACCAGCCGGCGCAGGATCTTGCCGTCGGCCGCGACATGCAGCAGCGACGGGCCGTTCTCCTCCGACACCCAGAAGCTGCCATCGGCCATCGGCACCACCGACTCGGCATCGACCGCGTCCGGGTTCTGCTCGAGCGTCTTGCCCGACAGGTCGATCGGCTGCTCGGTCGAGGCGTGGGTCAGCGGGTTCAACAGGCCGTTGACCGGCTTGCCGTCGCCGTCGCGCAGCGGCAGCACGGTGTCGACCGTGTAGGTGCCGCCATCCTGCAGCGTGATCCGGTAGATCGTCGGCGAATAATCCGGCTGCGGATAGATGCGGGCGCCCTTGAGGTCGCCGCAGATGGTCTTGCCGTCGACCCCGAACACGTCCTTGACGTCGCCGCAGGTGAAGTTGGCGCCGCGGTCGGAGATGGTCCAGAAGGTCATCGGCGGGTCGCCGGCGCGGCGGCCGGCGCCGCTGCCGATGCCGACATTCAGCTCGCGGGTCTTGCCGCCGGGCACCGAGATGCTGCCGAGCGCCAGCTTCGGGTCGCTGCTGGTGTAGCTGGTGATGGTCTCGGCGGCCTGCGCGGCCGGCAGGATCGCGACCGACAGCAGCAGGGCCGCAAGAGCAGGACGGAACGGCATGAACCCCTCCTTAATTCTTTGTCACTTCGGATCGGCAAGCCGCGATGGCGGCGCCGGGAAGCCGCCCGTCTTCTAGGATTTGCCGCGTGTCGCGCCCGTGACGACTGGATGAAGCTTTGATGACAGCGGTCCTTGGTCCGCTTGTGCCTGCTTCCGCCCTGTGCTTTACCTGTCGGCCACGTCGCGCAGCTGGCGCCGCCGCGATCCCATGACCGGATGCCGGCCTTTTCGGCCGAGGCGCCACTCGTCCCACAGGATCTGAAAGGACGCGTTTGATGTCTTCCCTCGCCCTCCGCCTGCTCGCCGGCGCGGCTGCCCTCACGCTGCTGGGCGGTCCGGTCCTGGCCCAGGATGCGGCGAAGCCCGCCGAGGCCCCGGCCGCCGCCGCCCCGGCTGACCAGGCCGCCAAGCCCGATGATCCGGTCGCGGCCACGGTCAACGGCCAGCCGATCCTGCGCTCCGAGGTGCTGGAGGCGATCAACAGCCTGCCGCAGCAGTACCGGCAGATGCCGGTCGAGATGCTGGTGCCGCTGATGGCCGAGCAGGTGGCGACCGCCCGCCTGGTGGCGCAGAAGGGCATCGATGCCGGCCTGCAGGCCGACCCCGAGGTCAAGGAGCGCCTGGCGACGGCCGAGCGCCGGATCATCCAGGACATCTGGCTGCAGCGCCAGATCAAGGCCAAGGTCACCGACCAGGCCATCCAGGAGGCGTACAAGAAGTACCTGGCCGACAACCCGGCGCAGGACCAGGTCAAGGCCCGCCATATCCTGGTGGACAGCGAGGACAAGGCCAAGGACCTGATCAAGAAGCTGGAGGGCGGCGCCAAGTTCGAGGAGTTGGCCAACGCCAACACCACCGACCCGTCCGGCAAGGATTCGGGCGGCGACCTGGGCTGGTTCGCCAAGGAGCAGATGGTGCCGGAATTCGCCGACGCCGCCTTCAAGCTGGAGAAGGGCAAGTTCACCACCACGCCGGTGAAGAGCCAGTTCGGCTGGCACGTCATCCTGCTCGAGGACAAGCGCACCCTGCCGCAGCCGACGCTGGACGAGGTCAAGCCGCAGCTCGAGGAGCAGCTGTCGCAGCAGCTGGTGCCGCAGATCATCGCCGAGGTGAAGCAGGGCGCCCAGATCGTGGTCATGGGCCAGGACGGCAAGCCGCTGCCCCCGCCCAGCACCGACGCCCCGGCCGCGCCGGGCGCCGATCCGGCGGCTCCGGCCGACCCGGCGGCCCCGCCCGCGCCGGCGAAGTAACCGGCGCATCGAGAGGGGGGAGGGGACCATGGCCGGAGCATTGCCGCGTTCGCCGCTCGCGCCCGAGCGGCTGCCGGATCTGGCGCCGATCGCCGGCGTGCGGCTGGCCGCCGCCGCCTGCGGGCTGAAGAAGACGGGGGCGCCGGACGTGCTGTTCGTCGCCCTCGACCCCGGCACCAGCGCGGCGGGCGTCTACACCCGCTCGCGCTGCCCCTCCGCCCCGGTGGACTGGTGCCGCCGGGCGCTGCCCCAGGGCAAGGCGCGGGCGGTGGTGGTGAATGCCGGCAACGCCAACGCCTTCACCGGCCAGGCCGGGGTGAAGACGGTGGCGGCCACGGTGGTGGCGGCGGCGAAGCAGGTCGGCTGCGACTGGGAGGAGGTGTTCATTGCCTCCACCGGCGTGATCGGCCAGCCGCTGCCGGAGGACCGCGTCGCCCGGCACCTGCCGGATCTCGCCCAGGCGCTGGGTGAGGCCCCCACTTCGAATGATTGGGCGGCGGCGGCGGAGGCGATCCGCACCACCGACACCTTCGCCAAGGGCGCGACCCGGCATGCTGTGATCGGCGGCACCACGGTGACCCTGACCGGCATCGCCAAGGGCTCGGGCATGATCGCGCCGGACATGGCGACGATGCTGTCCTTCGTGTTCACCGACGCGGCGATCCCGGCGCCGCTGCTGCAGACGGCGCTGGCGGCGGCGGTGGACCAGTCGTTCAACGCCATCACGGTCGACGGCGACACCTCGACCAGCGACACGCTGATGCTGTTCGCCACCGGCCGGGCCGGCAACCCGGTGCCGGCCGGGGCGGCCGACCTGGCCGATTTCCAGCGGGCGCTGGACGAGCTGACCGCCGACCTGGCGCGCCAGGTGGCGTGCGACGGCGAGGGCGCGCAGAAGCTGATCACCATTGCGGTGAAGGGCGCGATCTCGGACCGTTCGGCCCGGCGCATCGGCCTTTCCATCGCCAATTCGCCGCTGCTGAAGACCGCGGTGGCGGGCGAGGACGCGAATTGGGGCCGCATCGTCATGGCGGTCGGCAAGTCGGGCGAGCCGGCCGACCGGGACAAGCTCGGCATCGCCATCGGCGGCGTCCAGGTGGCGCGCGACGGCATGGTGGTCGACGGCTATGACGAGGCGCCGGTGGCGGCGCATATGAAGACCCGGTCGATCGAAATCGAGGTCGATATCGGCATCGGCCGCGGCCACGCCACGGTCTGGACCTGCGACCTCACGCATGGCTATATTTCGATCAATGCGGATTACCGCAGCTGAGAGACCGTCCGTAAACGCTACTGGCGAGGCCGTCTGGCGGCGGTTTCTGCGCTTCCGGTGCTCACGGACTTCAACGTCCGCTGCGCGCCGGTTCTCGAAACCACCACCAGCCGACTCACGCCAGCGCATTTCCGAACGATCTCTCGGCGCCCAATTGCGGATGGCGGATCGATGGGGCAGGCGCGGGTGAGACCTTTGCGGAACAGCGTCCGCCCTTTGGGTATGGCCCTTTTCATCCTCCCCCTCCCCCCGCGGGAGGGGGTAGGGGGAGGGGGTGTTGACGGCAAGAGCCGCCGAAACTGTCCGGGATCTCTGCCAGGCCGGAGTGACGCTCGGCATTGGTCCGGCGGCACGAATACCCCTCCCCCTGCCCCCTCCCGCAAGGGGAGGGGGAGGATGGAAGGCAAGGCCCGCTCCGGCCAGGAGCCGGTGCACTCGTGACCGACCTGCCGGAGGATCTGGAGACCGAGCGGCTGCGGCTGCGGCGTCACCGCCCCTCCGATGCCGGGGAGATCACCCATCTGCTGGACGATTGGGAGGTGGTGCGCTGGCTGTCGGACGTGCCCTTCCCCTATGGCTTCGCCGATGCCGAGGACTGGATCCGGACCGCGGAGAAGCGCTGGATCGCCGGCCGTGACTACCAGTTCGTGGTGACGCTGCCCGACAGCGGCGCGGTGATCGGCCATATGGGGCTGTCGATCGCGACCAACGGCCGGGTCGGCAGCTTCGGCTACTGGTTCGGCCGGCGCTACTGGGGCCAGGGCTATGCCACCGAGGCGGCGCATGCGGTGATCGCCTTCGGCTTCCTCGACCTGCGGCTGGAGCGGATCCAGGCGGCCTACCACCCCGACAACGCCCCGTCGGGCCATGTCCTGGTCAAGGCCGGGCTGATGACCGACGGGGTCCGGACCATCGAGTTCAAGGCGCTGGGGCAGGCGGTGCCCTGCCCGCTCTTCGCCCTCAGCCGCCAGGATTATCTGAAGATCTATGCCGCCTAAGGAACCGCTTCCTCCCCTGCCGGTGGTGCTGGTCGTCGCCGTCGCCCTGGTCGATGCCGATGGCCGCGTGCTGATCGCGCAGCGGCCCGAGGGCAAGTCGATGGCCGGGCTGTGGGAGTTCCCGGGCGGCAAGGTCGACCCGGGCGAGACGCCGGAGGCGGCGCTGATCCGCGAGCTGCGCGAGGAGCTGGCGATCGACACGGAGGAGAGCTGCCTGGCCCCCTTCACCTTCGCCAGCCACCGCTACGACCGCTTCCACCTGCTGATGCCGCTGTATCTCTGCCGCCGCTGGCAGGGCACGCCGCAGCCGCGCGAGGGCCAGACCCTGGCCTGGGTGGCGCCGAACAAGCTGCGGGATTATCCGATGCCGCCGGCGGATAAGCCGCTGGTGGCGATGCTGCGGGATGTGGTGTAGCCGCGGGGCGTGGCCCCTCGCGCTGACGGTCGTGCAGAGGTGAGAAAGGCCGATCCCAAGGATCGGCCCCTCAACCTCAGACGACGGATTTTCAATCGCTGCCACGCCTTGTACACCCGTTTTTGCGTCGTCACGCAGCTTGCCGCCGGGTCGTGGTTATCCCGCTGATCTGGATCGCTCTAGTGCGATTAAATTCAGTAAAATCAACTCGTTAAGTTGCGCGGGTTTTGCGGTACGCGAAGTTTAAGCATACTGTGCCTCCCTTCTGCGCTTTCTATACGTGGGAGAAGACGGTCGACCATTCAAGATGGCTGCCATGGACCGTTAGTCGGAGAGGAGGCCGACCCCGCCCTATTGCGCATGCCCCGTTACAACATACCGGGAAGATACTGTACCATCGATGCGTTGCGTCATCCTGGACACACGAGCCATGATAATTCACAGATTAAAAGCACTATGGAGGTATCTTGTTGAATTCAATAAAACTCGATTGTTATTTAGCGTAATATCGCATACAAAAGAAGATTATGACAGGAACTTAAGCTATCGCTTTGATGAAGCGAAAAGGATCTCTGATTTCATTGGAATGATGGTTCGGCTCTCATTTGGACTTTTCTCGACTTATTATTTCTTTAGGAGATCGGGTGCTGAATCCGGCCTCAGCGCATTCGCCCTGGGATGCTGTGGCTTCATGGCACTCGGGCTCACGGTAATGTTGGCGGCCCGAATATTTGTATTGATTTTGCTCTACTTATCCTATGATGTTCATAAGCACAATAGGCGAATAGTCAAGTATATATCTTACGCATTGGCGTTGTTCGCGACCGCCATGCTATGGTATGGCATATTTGATCTTGTTAGCTCACTTGCTAAATCCGCCTCCGCTGCAAGATAGGACGCATCGGTCCCAATCGCGGTAACAGTGCACCCGGCTGCCATGCGAGGAGAATAGCGGGGCTGGCCGCGGATGAACCTCCGACGGGTTCCGGCTTGACTCGTAATGCATTTGAATGACAATATGGCCGCACAGGAGGCCCGACATGGTGGCGAGTGCACTGATCCAGACCCGCATCGACCCCGCTTTGAGGGACAAGGCGTCGCTGGTGCTCGCGGAAATGGGGCTGACCGTGTCCGATGCGGTGCGGATGCTGCTCACCCGGGTCGCGAATGAAGGTGCCCTGCCGGCCGGGCTGGCCGTTGACCCGGCGACCTATGACGCATGGGTCCGCGCGAAGGTACAGGAGGCGCTCGACGATCCGCGGCCGGACATCCCGCATGAGGAGGTGGAGGCCAGGTTCGCCGCGCGGCGGGCTCAGACACGGCGCAAGCTGGCCGCCGGCAAGTCTTGAAACTGTCCTGGCGCCCGGCCGCCGAGGCCGATCGTCTCGCCATCTACGACCACATCGAAGCCGACAATCCGCAAGCAGCCGACCGCGTCGATGAGCGGATTCTGGCTCGCGTCCTGACACTGCTCCAACTGCCACATAGTGGGCGGCCGGGGCGGGTCGAGGGCACCCGTGAGTTGACCGTCGGGCGCACGCCCTATTTCGTGATCTACCAGATCGAGGACGACACGGTGAGGATCCTGCGCATCTTGCACAGCGCGCGGGAGTGGTCGGCGGACCTGATCGACGAGCGTTAGCCTTTGACCGCCAACACCCAAGGTAGGAGCCGTATGCCTTAATCGGGCACGTACGGATCTGTGCGGGGGGCGCTCAGCAATGGGCGTCCCTACCGCGATCCGCGATAAAATACCTAACCTAGTAACGAATCGAAATCTCGATGGCGGACTCCGGGACGCCGAGTCCAAGCGCCAGACCTGCTTTGGCTTCGGCGATAGTCAGCGGCCCGAACCCTCCTTGCTCCTCATCTTCAGCGTCTTCGATCGACGCATCCAATAGATCGACCGGCATAGGATGCCATTCCAGAGCGTCCGGGTCGGTGACGCCGAACTCCTCCAGGGTGGCATAGCGGACGGGATTACGCAGTCCGGGCCATGCATTCGCGTAGTCTATGCGCGCATACTCCGAGAATGTGACGAGATATCTATCGGAGTGTCCTTCGGGCGAAGGGACCACATCGGCGATCCTGCCGACCATGAATGCATGGTGGTGCGGCTGATCCGCTCTGCCCCAGTGGCCGTTGCGCTGGTTCTGAACACAGACGCAATAGCGGACCTTCTTCACATTGTCGGGTCTCAACCGCCACGCCTGCGACCCTCCCTCTGATAGAAGGCGGTCAACGCCGCGCGCGGTGAGAACCGAGAGACAGGGTGTCGTCATGGATATGTCCTTTCAGAGAATGCGTGGCTTCATAAGCCACGTGTTCGCCGAATAAGCAAGGGAGTATCCTGTGAATATGGTCGATATATTACGAGAGCATCGGGCGGAAGCGGCGGAATCGTGGAATTTGCGGTGACGGTGCACTTTTAGCGGGCTTCCCGCTTGGACTGGAGTGGACCCCCTGTGGTGAGACACGGCGACGCGTGAAACACCGCCAGATAGGAGAGGCTCCGGCGTTTCGCGGGGATGGCGGACTCGGTGGATCGGCTGGTCGGGGGCATGGCTCGACTCCTTTGAACAAGCAATATGCTCCCTGGAGCCGAGACGTCGAAGCCCGGTGCCGCCTGGATGGCCACGCCCCTTCGGGGCTCGCCATGACGGGTTGGGCTGGGCAGCAGCTGCCGTGGCCGTTCCCAAAAGCCTGCCTCACGGTGCCGCAAAGCCGCGCTCGCGCCGGACGATGATATCGAGCCGCTTGATCTCCACCGGCAATTGCGTCGCCTGCACCAAGGCAATCGGCGCCTGCCCGGATAGCGCAGCAAGAGCGCGGCCGTAGACGGCGACGCACAGCCCGCCGGTCAATCGCGAGTTGAAGAGAATGCCGTCGATCCCGGCCAGCTCGGTGTGCAGCGCTTCGGAGAAAGCCTGTCCGGGTTGATGCGTGCGCGCGCGACTTGTGTCGGTGTCGACGCCGAGCTCGTACGTGGCTGCGCCGGTCAGATCGAGCAACGTCAGCTCGCGGCTGGACGAGATTGCCGTTATGCACAGCGCATCGAGATGCGGCCGGTAGAGATACCGTCGCGTTTTGCCCGCGAAGCGGTCGCGCACGACGGCCTCCGCAAAAGCCGTCGCGAAATCCTCGGCCGCGTACAGGACCTTGAACGTTCGGGACGGGCTCGAGAAGCGGCTCGATCCAAATCCCGCGCCGGCCGGGGTCGAGCGATGTCGGCTGGGCAGGATGCGCGGCCAATCGCTGACACCGGCGGTGATGATCCGCTCGCGAATCTTCTTCGAGATCAGTCTCACGCGTAGTCGAGCGCCCCCTCCGCCGCGCTGATGACCAGCGCGACTTTCCCTTCGCGCAACGTCTCGATGGGGGGCTTTCCGTCGGTCATGCGGTTGGGCGCAACCAGCCATTCCCAGGCTTCCTCGGAAGAGGAGAACAGGGGCGCGATACGATCGAGCCCCTCGACCGGTTTCAAGCGCTCAAACTGTCGAACCGGATAAATGTAATTTCGCAGCCCCTTGCGGAAGGCGACGATCTTTTGCGCCTTGCGCCAATTGTCGAGCGTGCCGCGAGAGATTTCGAGCCGCCGGACGAGTTCGCCTGCGCCGACGAGTTCGCTCTCCGCCCAATCCGCAGAGCTGTCATCGACCGTCATCGCATCGAGGATCCGGCTCCCTTCCGACGCCGAGACCACAGGCCCCACGCCACTGCCCACCAGGATCTTTTCGTCCCGAACGCGTCGACGCGGCGCATGCGGCCGCGTGCCTGCCCGCGCTGCCTTCACGCCGGTCGGAACGGGCACCTTCAATTCGACGGCAAGCTTGACCAGCGCCGCCATATCCAGTCTGTGGACCTTGCTTTCGATCGCCTGCGTCAGGGCATCACGCTGCGCGATTTGCGAACGTTTCACGGTGCTCACCTTCATCCTCTTTTTGGGCAGATTAGGCAGATTAGGCAGATTAGGCAGAATGCGCAATAGGCCTATTGTCAAAGCGCCCCATCGGAAATTGCGGTGACAGTGGTGCGCCAGGGAAGCTGGCGCGATTGGAGGGCGCCGCATCCTGAATTCCTCAGCCGGACAGTGGTTCTTGCATTCCGGCAAGTTGCCTCTAACGTATGCGGCAGATTGCCGAAGCTCGAGGAGGCCTCAGATGTCCGCCGTGGTTGAAGAGGTGGCCCGCAAGCTGGGCGGACAGGCCGTGCTCGGCCGGACCGTGCGCTCGCAGGCCGACCTGGCCCTCGCCGTTCGTGACCGCCTGCCGCTGGTGGCGCTGAGGGGCCTGGCAGAAGCTGGGCTGACCGAGCAGGAGATCGAGCGGTTCGTCATACCGCAGCGCACGCGCCGGCACCGGGCGGAGAAGAAGCAGCCCCTGACCATCGACGAATCGGACCGCGCGGTACGGCTCCTTCGGATTCAGACCATCGCCGAAGACACCTTCGGGAATCATGGGAAGGCCAACACCTGGCTTCGCCGCCCTCTCGCCGAACTCAACGGCGAGACCCCCCTCGACATCGCCGGGACCGAAGCCGGCGCCCGCGTCATCGAGACGATCCTTGCGAAAATCGCCTGGGGCGCCGCTGCCTGATGATGCTGTGGCGCCTGTCGGGCGAACGGCATGCCCAGGCTTTCGACGGCGGCTACGGCCTGCTCCACGACGGACGCTGGAACACCGCCGGACATGCCGTCACCTATGGCGCGACGTCGCCGTCGCTGTGCGTGCTCGAAAAGCTCGTGCACGTCCAGGATCCCGAATTGCTGCCCGCCCTCGTGATGGTGCGCTACGACATTCCGGACGACCTCGGCATCGAGACCATCTCCATCGCCGACCTGCCGGATTCGTGGCGGCGTCACGAGAGCTGGACGCAACAGCGTGGGGACCGGTGGCATGCCGGGCTTGGCACGCCGCTGTTGCACGTGCCCTCGGTGATCGTCCCGCTGGACGGTTCGCCGGATCTGAACGTGCTGATCAATCACCGGCATCCCGCCGCCGCAAGGATCACGATCATGGCGGCCGAGTCTTTCGCGATGGATGCGCGGCTGTTCTAGGGCGGCCGGAGGGTCTTATTGATAGCGGGCAAGGATGGAGGCCTGCCGGAGTGCTTCATCGTCATAAATCTCCGCAGTCTATCGATCAGCGCGGCGTCTCTTCATGTCTCTCCACGCCGACTCACGCTCACTGATCGTCCTCACGAAATTGATGCTGTCGAAGACAAAATTGTCTTCCTCCGGAAACTCACCTCTGATCTGCGGGACCCCTTCTCCCGCGCGGATACGGCGAACGATGTTCAGCCCGCGGATGCCGCGCCTCAGCTGAGATTCATTCCAATACTCGCTGCTGAGGGGATTGGGAAATCTGGGCACCCGCCTGCCGGCTCCCGCCTCAACCAATGTGGAGAAGAGCTCGAACTGCTCGGCGGATGCGCCGATTCCCCACCTCAACACCGACACCCTCACATAGAGTTCCAGGTCGAGAAGGCATCCTGCCAAGGCAATGCCGATAGGCTCGTCGTAGTATCCCGCGCTCGCCATGAACTCGACGAAGGCGCGTCGACAGTGAGAAATAGAGTCATCCGCAAGCCGCAGCACGGGACTCTTCAGGCCTTCGACCGGCTCGGCCAATTCGCAGAGGTAGTATGCCCCAAGGGCCCGATCGCCGGATTTCTCAGAATGCAATAGATTGGTAAGGGACTCCAAATCCAGTCCCTGCCGCCATCTTCCGATCAGATATCGCCCCGCCCTGTATCTGAAGTCGCTATCGTTCTCTTCGTCGGCGGATTGGATTCGGCTTACGAGTTCGGCTGCTGAGAACTCCGATGGGTCATTTTTCATGTCTCATAATTTCGCCTGTCAGGCGCGCAGTGGACGTCGATGCTGATCCGGCCCCTATACCACAATCAGCAACTGCGGTGACAGTCTGGATGGCCACGCCCCTTCGGGGCTCGCCATGACGGGTTGGGACCTGGAAACTGCGGCCGCGATTCTGCGCCGGAACGAGGACGAGAGATGTTGATCAACGCAGCGCTGATGGGGCTCGGCAGCGTCAACCGGAACCTGCTCACGATCCTGGCCGGGAAGGCGGACGTGCTGCAGCGCGATCACGGGATCGGCTTTCGCATCGTCCTGGTCGCCGACAGCCGGGGCGTCGCGGTCGACCCCGCCGGATTCGATCCGGCCGACATCGCCGCCCGCAAGGCAGCCGGGGGCTCTACCGCGGATCTTGCCGGCTATCGCGGCGCCGTTCCGGTGGAGAGCCTGCTGGCCGGCATCGACCTGGTGTTCGAGGCGTCGCCGGTCGACCTGCGGACCGGCGGGCCGGGGCTGGCGCTGACGCGGGCGGCGCTGGGGCAGGGCATCTCCGTCGTGCTGGCGAACAAGGGCCCGGTGGTGCTGGCCTTCCGCGAGCTGCACGAGACGGCCGGGCGGACCGGGGCGGGCCTGAAATACAGCGCCACGGTCTGCGGCGGGCTTCCGGTCCTCAACATCGGGCGGCGCGATATGATCGCGGGCGAGATCCTGCGGCTGCGCGGCGTGTTCAACGCCACCACCAACTTCATCCTGGACGAGATGGCCGCCGGCGCGGCCTATGGCGATGCGCTGGCCGAGGCCCAGCGCCGCGGCATCGCCGAGGCCGACCCTTCCCTCGACGTCGACGGCTGGGACACGGTCAACAAGCTGCTGATCATCGCCAACAGCCTGCTCGGCGCCGACATCGCGCTCGAAGACATCGAGGTCACGGGCATCGCCGGCGTGACGGCGGAGAGGATCGCGGCCGAGGCGGCGCTGGGGAACGTCATCCGCCTGGTCGCCAGCGCCGAGGCCGGGCGCTATGCCGTGGCGCCGGTCGCCCTTCCCGGCACCGACTTCCTGGCCCAGTGCAAGGGCTGGGAGATGGCGGTCGAGATGCACACCGACATCTACGGCATCAGCTACCACAAGCTGTGGGAGCGCGAGCCCACGCCCACCGCGGCCTCGATGCTGCGCGACGCGGTGCATATCTTCGCGGCCCCGGAGACGCTTTGAGCGTCTGCCGATGGTGTCACTGAATTCTGCACCGAATTCCGGGCGCCGGAAAGCCGCGAGACCGCTCCGATTCCCGACCTCGCGGCGCAACATCGCACTGCGCGCCGATGGCAATTGAAGCCGATCGGGCGCTGCAAATATGACAGACATGAACACCTGGATCCGTCTGGCGCTGGCCGCCAGCCTGACCATCGCGACCGCACCGGCCGCCATGGCGCAATGCATCGTCAGTCCCGATGCCATCGGCACCTCATGCACCGGCGGCATCGGTTCGCGACCGATCGTCAACGGCCACTCCATGCGGCCGCACATGAGGATCGTCCCGTCCCCGCAACTGGCGCCGTTCCGGGCGGCCCCGATCCCCGCTCCACGGCAGGCGCAGACGCTGGGGGCGCCGAACACCTCGCTGCTGCCGAACACCTCGCTGCCAGGCGGCCTGTAGCACTGGACTGCACCCCTGGACTGAGACAACGGAGTTTCGGTGACATGGGCGATCGGAGGGTGAATGCCCGACAGGCCCAGGACTCCCACCCGCAGTTCTCCGTCGTCGCTGAAGCAGGCGGCGATGGTTCGGCTTGAAGCCCAAACGGTCTCTCAGGACGTACAGGAGAGCGTCACCTGCGCGGTGAAGTTGCGGTTCAATGCGGGGTTGGGGCCCGGGAAGATCTGGGGCTGGCCGGCGAGTTCGCAGGTGTAGAATTGACTGGCGCCGGCGGAAGCCTCGGCGTCCCAGATCGCGCTTTGGATCGCGACGTCGACCGTGGGTCCGAAGCCGGCGCCGTCGAAGAGCATCGTGCCGCTTGGCGCGCCGATGGCCGGCAACGATGCCGCAAGAGAGCAGAGAATCGCCGGGGCCATGATGAGCGGCACGCGGCGGCGGCGATGACTCAAATGCGCGTTCATGCTACTCGACTCCTCTTCCATCACGCCCCTCCCGGGACGTGAGTGTGTCGCCAGAGCGCCCTGGGTCCATCGGATGGGTCGGCAAAGCTGCGATGCTTGACTCCTCGGCGGCTCCCGGCGTGAAACAGGCACGAGACCAACCCAATTTCCGTTCCTTCAGCGCACCGGCGTGCAAGTATAAATTCTTACCGCTAGAACGAGCGCCTGGTCGCGGAACAGCTTTGAAACAAGGGTCGCAGACGGTGAGACACCATATTGCGGGACCCTGGTTGAGATTGCAATCTCCTGCCCCTTCGGTTGAGACAGTGGAGTTCAGGTGACGGCGCAGATCCAGGTCTGTGCCCGTTGGAGGGAGCCAGCCCTCCCTGTCACGCGAGATAGCCGGACACGCCGTCCCACAGCAGCTTCAGCGCCGTCACCACCAGCAGCCCGTAGCAGGCCCGATAGGTCTGGCGCTGGTCCAGCGTGCCGTGCAGCCGCCAGCCCAGCCACACGCCGGCGGGAATGGCGGGCAGGCAGAGCGCCATCAGGGTCCAGACCTCGCCGGTCGGCTGCACCAGCAGCAGCCACGGCACCGCCTTGGTGGCGTTGCCGACGGTGAAGAACAGGCTCGTCGTGCCCGCGTACACGGCCTTGCTGAGGCCGAGCGGAAGCAGGTACATCGCCAGCGGCGGCCCGCCCGAATGCGCCACCATGGTGGTCATGCCCGAGGCGAGGCCGGCCGTGATCGCCTTCGGCGTCGACCGCGGCCGGGTCGTCACCGTCGCGCCGGCGAGGAACCACAGGCCGACGAAGACCAGGGTGACGGCCGCCATCACGATGGCGATGGCGCGGTGGTCGAGGAAGCGGAACAGCAGGGTGCCGCAGCCGATGCCGACCACCAGCCCCGGCAGCAGCAGCGCCAGGTCCGGCTTCGACCAGGTCGAGGGCTTCCAGTAGCGCAGCGCGACCAGGTCCGTCGCCACGAACAGGGGCGCCAGCAGGCCGCCCGCGGTGACCGGGTCCATCACCAGCGACAGCAGCGGAATGCCGATGATGGCGAAGCCGCCGCCGAACGCGCCCCGCAGCAGGCTGATCAGGAAGACGCCGGCAAAGGCGACCAGGATGGTGGCGACCGTCAGGTCCATGGCCCGTGCAATCGAGGTTGTACGGACAAAATGGTCCGATGCAATTATCGGTGCAATCGGAGTGTTGCTCTCGGAGCAATATCGTGGGAGCTACCCCTTTCGCCGCAGCCAGTGGGCGACCTCGCCGACGATGCCGCGGCGGAACAGCAGCACCACGACGACGAAGATGGCGCCGGTCACCACCGTCACCGGCAGGGCGGATTCGGCCAGGTAGTTCTCCATCGCGATCACCAGCCCGGCGCCGACCACCGGGCCGACCAGCGTGCCGATGCCGCCGAGCAGCGTCATCAGGATGACCTCGCCCGACATCTGCCACTGGATGTCGGTCAGCGAGGCCAGCTGGAACACCAGCGCCTTGGTGCCGCCGGCCAGGCCGGCCAGCGTCGCCGACATGACGAAGGCGGTCAGCTTGTAGGCGTCGACCCGGTAGCCGAGCGAGATCGCCCGCGGCTCGTTCTCGCGGATCGCCTTCAGGATCTGGCCGAAGGGCGAGTTGACGATGCGCCAGATGATGAAGAAGCCGAGGCCGAAGATCGCCAGCACGACATAGTAGAAGGTCAGCGAATCCGACAGGTCGAACAGGCCGAACATGCGGGCCTGCGGCACCGACTGGATGCCGTCCTCGCCGCCGGTGAAGGGCGCCTGCAGGGCGACGAAGAACACCATCTGCGACAGCGCCAGGGTGATCATGGCGAAATAGATGCCCTGGCGGCGGATGGCGAGGAAGCCCATCACCAGCCCCATCGCCGCGGCGGCGGCGGTGCCGGCCAGGATCGCCAGCTCCGGCGACCAGCCCCAGATTTTGGCCGCATGGGCGGTGACATAGGCGGCGCCGCCGAAGAAGGCGGCGTGGCCGAAGGACAGCAGGCCGACATAGCCGATCAGCAGGTTGAAGGCGCAGGCGAACAGGGCGAAGCACATCAGCTTCATCAGGAAGACGGGGTACAGCAGCCAGGGCGCGCCGAGGGCGATCACCGCGACCGCCAGGGCGATGGCGATCCTGGTCCCGTTCAGCTCCCCGGCCTGGCGCTCGATCAGGGCCATCTCAGCGCTCCCGCCCGAACAGGCCGGCGGGGCGGACCAGCAGCACCAGCGCCATGATGACGAAGACCACGATGTTCGAGGCCGGCGGGTAGAACACCTTGGTCAGCCCCTCGAAGATGCCGAGCGCGAAGCCGGTGACGATGGCGCCGAGGATCGACCCCATGCCGCCGATCACGACCACGGCGAAGACGACGATGATCAGGTTCGACCCCATCAGCGGGCTGACCTGGTAGACTGGCGCCGCCAGCACCCCGGCCAGCCCGGCCAGGCCGACGCCGAAGGCATAGGTCAGGGTGATCATCCGCGGCACGTTGATGCCGAAGGCCTGGACCAGGGTCGGGTTCTCGGTCGCAGCCCGGAGCGTGGCGCCCAGCGAGGTCTTCTCGATCACGAACCAGGTGGCGAAGCAGATCACGATCGAGGCCAGCACCACCCAGCCGCGATAGATCGGCAGCACCATGAAGCCGAGATTGACCGCGCCGGTCAGCATCGCCGGCGGGCTGTAGGGCTGGCCCGAGGTGCCGTACAGGCTGCGGAACAGCCCCTCCAGGATCAGGGTCACGCCGAAGGTCAGCAGCAGGCCGTAGAGCGGGTCGAGCCGGTAGAGGCGCGACAGGAACAGCTTCTCCAGGATGATGCCGGTGACGGCGACTGCGATCGGCGCCAGCACCAGCGCCGGCCAGTAGCCGACGCCGAGGAAGTTCAGCAGCATCCAGGCGGCGAAGGCGCCCAGCATGTACTGCGCGCCATGGGCGAAGTTGATGACGTTGAGCAGGCCGAAGATGACGGCCAGGCCGAGGCTGAGCAGGGCGTAGAAGGAACCGTTGATCAGCCCCAGCAGCAACTGCCCGAACAGCACCTGGACCGGGATGCCGAGCAGCGGGATCATGGCGTGGTCCCCATCTCAGACTCCCCCCATCTCAGACTCCCAGCGTCTCATGCAGCAGATCCATCTTGCCGGCCATCTCCTCGCGCCGGATCTCGGCCACCACCCGGCCGTCCTCCATCAGATAGTGCCGGTCGGCCAGGGTGCTGGCGAAGCGGAAGTTCTGCTCGACCAGCAGGATGGTCATGCCCTGCGCCTTCAGCGTGCGCAGCAGCTCGCCGATGCGCTGCACGATCACCGGCGCCAGCCCCTCGGTCGGCTCGTCCAGCAGCAGCAGGCGCACGCCGGTGCGCAGCACCCTTGCGATCGCCAGCATCTGCTGCTCGCCGCCCGACAGCTTGGTGCCCTGGCTGCCGGCGCGCTCCAGCAGGTTCGGGAACAGGCGGTGGATCTCGGCCAGGCTCATGCCGCCCTCGGCCACCTTGGGCGGCAGCGTCAGGTTCTCCGCCACCGACAGCGAGGCGAAGATGCCGCGCTCCTCCGGCACATAGCCGATGCCGGCGCGGGCGATCCGGTGCGGCGGCGTCGCCATCAGGTCGGCCCCGCCCATCCGGATGGTGCCCTGGCGCCGGCGCAGGATGCCCATGATGGCGCGCAGCGTCGTGGTCTTGCCGGCGCCGTTGCGGCCCAGGAGGGTCACGGTCTCGCCCGGGAACACGTCGAGGTCGACGCCGTGCAGCACATGGCTCTCGCCATAGTGGCCCTGCAGCCCGCGGACAGGGAGGAGAGGGGCCGACTCAGCCATGCTCCGACCCCATATAGGCCTCGCGCACCCGCGGGTCGGCCGAGACCTCGGCGTAGCTGCCCTCGGCCAGGATCTCGCCGCGCTGCAGCACTGTGACCCGGTGGCAGAGATCGGCGACGACCGACAGGTTGTGCTCGACCATCAGCACGGTGCGGTCGGCCCCGACCTTGCGGATCAGATCGGCGATGCGGCCGATCTCCTCATGCCCCATGCCGGCCATCGGCTCGTCCAAGAGCAGCATCGGCGGGTCGAGCGCCAGGGTGGTGGCGATCTCCAGCGCCCGCTTGCGGCCATAGGACAGGTCGACCGCGGCGGTGCGGGCGAATTCGGTCAGGTTGACGGCCTCGATCAGCGCCAAAGCGCGCTGGTCCAGCCGGCGCAGCACCCGGTCCGAGCGCCAGAACTGGCGCGACAGGCCCTCCGGCCGCTGCAGCGCCACCCGGACATTCTCCAGCACGGTCAGATGCGGGAACACGGCTGAGATCTGGAACGACCGCACCAGGCCGCGCCGCGCCACCTCGGCCGGCTTCAGCCGGGTGATGTCCTCGCCGCGGAAGGCGATGCGGCCGGCGGTCGGCTGGTGGAACTTGGTCAGCAGGTTGAAGACGGTGGTCTTGCCGGCGCCGTTCGGCCCGATCAGGGCGTGGATCGTGCCCTCGCGCACGCTCAGATCCACGCCCTTGACCGCGAGGAAGCCGCGGAAGGCCTTGGTCAGGCCCTCCGCCACCAGGATCGGCTGGGAGTCCGACATCAGCCCGCTATTTCTTCGCCGTGAGCGGGCAGCCGCTCTCCTCCAGCGAGAGATAGGCCTGGTCGCCGGGGATGGTCGCCAGGATCTTGTAGTAGTCCCAGGGCTTGGTGCTCTCGGACGGCTTCTTGACCTCGGCCAGGTACATATCGTGCACCATGCGGCCATTGGCCAGCACCTTGCCGCCATGGGCGAAGACGTCGTCGACCGGCAGCTCCTTCATCTTGGCGGCAACCTTGTCGCCGTCGTCGGTGCCGGCGGCCTGGACCGCTTTCAGATAGTGCAGCACCGAGGAATACTCGCCGGCCTGGACCATGTTCGGCATGCGCTTGGTGCGCTCGAAGAAGCGCTGGGCCCAGGCCCGGCTCTCGTCGTTGCGGTCCCAGTAGAAGCCCTCGGTCAGCACCAGCCCCTGCGCCGCCTCGAGGCCCAGGCCGTGCACCTCGGCCAGGGTGAACAGCAGGCCGGCCAGCTTCTGGCCGCCGGCGACGATGCCGAACTCCGCCGCCTGCTTGATCGCATTGGCGGTGTCGAGCCCGGCATTGGCCAGGCCGACCACCTTGGCGCCGGAGGCCTGGGCCTGCAGCAGGAAGGAGGAGAAGTCGGTGGTGTTCAGCGGGTGCCGCACGCTGCCCAGCACCTTGCCGCCCTTGGAGGTGACGAACTTGCTGGTCTGCTCCTCCAGCGAATAGCCGAAGGCGTAGTCGGCGGTCAGGAAGAACCAGCTGTCGCCGCCCTGCTGCACCAGCGCGCCTCCGGTGCCGACCGCCAGCGCATGGGTGTCATAGGTCCAGTGGAAGCCGGTGGGTGAGCAGGCCTTGCCGGTCAGGTCCACGGTGGCGGCGCCGTTGGTGATGGTGACCTTGTGCTTCTCCGCCGCCAGCGCCTGCACCGCCAGCGCGACGGAGGAGGTGGTCAGCTCGGTGATGGTGTCGACGCCGTCGACGTCGAACCACTGCCGGGCGATGTTCGAGCCGATGTCGGGCTTGTTCTGGTGGTCGGCGGAGACGATCTCGATCGGGGCGTCCAGCACCTTGCCGCCGAAATCCTCGACCGCCATCTTCGCGGCCTCGACCGACCATTTGCCGCCGAAATCGGCATAGACGCCGGACTGGTCGTTCAGGACGCCGATCTTGACCACATTGCCCGAGACCTGGGCCGCGGCCGGCCAGGCCAAGCCCGCGACCAGCAGCCCGACAGCAACAGCGCTCCGCTTCATGGTGCCTCCCCGAGGACGGTGCATTCGCAACGAATTTTAAGATTTCGGGGAACCCTGCCTGAGTCGGGGCCGGCGGTGCAATCGCCTTTTCGCAGTGCGGGAGGAAATCCACGCAACGGTTCAGGGAAGCGGGCTGGTCCGGCCGTGGAAATCGCCTAGATTCCACAAGCGGAAGGGAGGAATTCCGATGCGTCCCATCACCATCGTCTTCGCCCTGGCGGTCGCCGCCTGGAGCGGCCCGGCGACGGCGGCCGAGATCGCCAGCGCCTACACCGACCTCGATCCCGGGCGCGACTGCGCCACCGTCGCCGTGGCCGGCCCGGATGACGGCGACTGGCAGGACCTGGTCTGCGCCGGCTGGCGCGGCTATCCGGTGCTGCTGTCGACCGCCGACCTGCGCTCCTCGGTGTTCTACGGCTTCCCGCCGGCCGGCGACCGGCCGTTCGAGACCTTCGCCGCGTTCAACGGGGTCGGGCCGCGGATCGAATGGCGGATCGAGACCGACGGCGATCGCAGCACGCCCTTCGCCACGATCCACCGCTGGACCGTCGGCGGCGCGGACGACCAGCAGGCCGAGGTGCTGGTCGTCGCCAAGGTCGGGCAGCTGGACGGGCGCCAGGGCTGCGTCGTCGGGCTGGTGACGGCCAGCGGCCATCCCGACGCGAACGAGGCCGCCCGCAGGCTGGCGGACGAGCGGGCGCGGAGCTTCGCCTGCGGCACCGACAAACCGGTCGAGATCGCCCGCCCGCCCAGCTTCAACAGGGCGGGGACCGGCCGGAGATGACGGTGCTGTTCGAGGCGGGGGGTGGCGGGACAGCGGGCCGGGGACGCCCGCGGCACCGCAGCCGAGGTCGAGGCAGCGCCATCGGGCGTTGATGCTGACGCCGCGAGGCGGCGGCGCTTGTCCCGTCCCAACTGGATGCCCGCATGGGCAAGACATCGTCCAGTGGTGTTTGAGTGAAGAAAATTCAGAAGAGATCATAATAGTAAAATCAAACAGAAATTTGAGCGAAAATAAACTTCGCTTGTACACACATAGTAAAAATTGCCATCTTCTCTGTTGATTTTGAGTTTATATTTTGAGAAGCCGAATCGGTGGCGCCGTATGGGCTGATATCTCGGGGGAAACTTCCTTTCGGCTGAAACCAGGCAATGAAGAGATAGCCAGCCCGCCATCCGAGATCATTGCATCACATCCAGCGAGGAGGGGGCCGTGGAGAAGGAGAGGGGACTACCGAGATTTCGTCGGAAAGGGGTGACGCTTCGGACTCTGGCGCTGCTGCTGCCGCTGACCGTGCTGGGCATCGGTGGCACCGCCGTCGCCGACCAGGGACCGGGCGAGGCGTTCGATCTCAATGGGTCCGGCGGTTGCCGGCCGAGCTGGATGGAAACCCGTCTGGTTGTCGGTACGGCGAACGCCCTGGTGCTTGGCTCTGCCAACGGGTCCCTGCCCCGGATGGAGGCGTTCAGCCTCGTCCCGGCGCCGGTCTATGCCGTGTCGCGCATGGCCCGGCCGTTCGCCCTGAACCGGCGGACGGTCGTCGTCGCCTATGACGATACGGGAGACAGGTCCGACCGGCATGGCACGAGACCGGCCCGCCGGTCCGTCGACTATCTCGCGGACACGATCAAGCGGTCGACCGGGCTGGACATTCGCAGGGCCGGTGGCAGCCATGGCAGCTATGGCGGCGGATCATCCTGCATCGTTCTCAGGCTGACCGACGATCTCTCCGGCAGGATCGGTGCCGAAGGCTATGTGCTGACCTCCGACTGGAACCGGATAACGATCACAGCACGGTCGGAGGCCGGGCTGTTCATGGGGGTGCAGACCCTTCTCCAGCTGTTCCCGGCGAAGATCTACAGCCCGACGGTGCAGGGTGCCAATTGGACCGTCCCGGCCGGCCTCGTCGTCGATTATCCGCGATATGAGCATCGCGGGGCCATGCTGGATGTCGTGCGACGCTTCTATCCGGTCGAGGACGTCAAGCGGTACATCGACCAGATCGCGCTGCTCAAGATCAACACGCTGCACCTGCACCTGACGGACGACCAGGGCTGGCGCCTCCAGATCTCCGCGATTCCGGCGCTGACCGAGATCGGCGGAACCACCCAGGCCGGGTATCCGTCCCGGCCGGAGAACAAGTGGTACTACACCCGGGAGCAGTACGCGGACATCGTCGCCTACGCCAAGGCGCGGTTCATCGAGATCGTGCCGGAGATCGAGGGGCCGGGCCATGTCTCGTCGCAGCTGGCCTCCATACCGGGCCTGAACTGCGATGACCGGGCGCGGCCCCCGTACAGCGGATTCGATGTCGGGATCAGCGCGCTGTGCCTGGACGAGGGGCATGTCGGCAATGTCAGATCCTACCTGCAGACCGTGATCGCCGATATCGCGCAGCAGTCGCCGGGCCGGTACGTGCATATCGGCGGCGACGAGGTTCCGGTGTCCTTGGGGCTGGAGCGCTACAACACCTACGTCGGCCTGGCGAGCCGGCAGGTCGCGGCCGCCGGGCGGACGCTGATGGGATGGCACGAGATCGCGTCCGGGCCGATTCCGGCCGGCACGCTGCTGCAATACTGGGCCACCGAGGCCGTGCGGGCCCGGATCGGAACGGCCGATGAGGGGGTCGATATCGGGCTGGTGAGGCAGGGCCTGGCCAAGGGGGCGCGGTTCATCCTCTCCCCGGCCGATCACGCCTATATCGACATGCAGTACGACACCAGCACGCCCTTTGGGCTGCACTGGGCCGGCTATGTCAGCGTCCGGAAGTCGTATGACTGGGAGCCGGCGCAGATGCTGTCGTCGCCGGACGGCAGCATATCGATCCTGCGGCAGAGCGACATCGCCGGGGTGGAAGGCAATCTCTGGGCGGATCGCGCCTATTTCGGCAGCAACTCGCTGCCGACGCCCGACACGGTGTGGCCGCCGCCGCGGGTCTATGCGGACTACATGGCCTTCCCGCGGATCGCATCGATCGCGGAGATCGGCTGGTCGCCGCTCGCCGCGCGCTCCTGGGATCGATTCCGGGTCCGGCTGGGGGACCAGGGCCCCCGGTGGGATGCCTATGGCACGAAGTTCTTCCGGTCGACGGAGATCGACTGGCGCTGAAGATCCGGCGCGGGGTCGCGGCGGCCTGTGGGCCGCCGCGACGACGGCATTGCGAGCCTCCAATTCCAGCCAGCAGTTTGAATCACATTCTCGCTCCCACGGGAATCCCCCAGACGATTCAACCTGACCGGCTACCGCTCTAGCCCTTTGCCCGATGCGCGGTGATGATCCATGCGCGCGAATCGAACAGCACACCGTCCGGGGTCAGGTGCGTCTCGAGCAGATCGTGCAGCCGCTGCCGCGCCGCATCGCCCTCCGCATCCGTCCGGGCCAGCACATCCCTGGCGAATTGCAGGCCGGTCACGGCCTCGCAGGCCGCATCGACTTCCGGACCATAGAACACCGGTTCGTGGACCTCGGCAAAGTCGACCGAGACAAAGCCGGATGCGGTCAGGAGGTCCGTGGCGACGGCCGGATCGGCCAGCGAGAAGGCCGGGGGGGCCTCCGCTGACGGGGCGACCCCCGGTTCCAGCGCCTGGCGGATGACGGTCGCCCACTCGTTGCGGTCCCGGCCGCCACACCATCCACACCAGGCGCGCCCCCGGTCGCATCGCCCGGGCGATATTGGCGAAGGCCGCCGCCGGATCGGCGAAGAACATCGTCCCGAACCGGCTGATGCACAGGTCGAAGCGGGCAGGGGAAAACACCTGAAGCTGGGCGTCGCCTTCGTCGAACACGACGTTCCGCAGCCCCTCCTGCGCGCTGCGCCGGCGGGCGATCTCGAGCATCGGCGCCGACACGTCGACGCCCAGCACGCTGCCTTGCACCGCGATGCGGGCCGCCGCGCGCGTGGTCTGTCCCGCGCCGCATCCGATATCGAGCACGCGATCGCGCGGTCCGACCTTGAGGGCGGCCTGGAAGACCTCGTTGTGCCGCCGCAGTTCGGCGTCGTAGAAATCGGCGCAGTTCAACGCCATCGCTTTCCCGCCTTCTTCTCGTCCGTCGGCTTTGGCTTGCGGCCCCGGCGGTCCGACCGGCCGTGTCAAGGCTTCCGCCTGGCCCGCAGGATCGGGATGGGCGATGTCAGGCGATCCTCCGCCTCGGCCTTGGCGAAAATCGTCCGCACCACGTCCATCCCGTCGACCACCCGGCCGAAGGCGGCAAAGCCCTGGCCGTCCGGATTGCGGCGCCCGCCGAAATCCAGTTCGGGCTGGTCGCCGATGCAGATGAAGAAGGCGTTGCTGGCCGTGCCGGGCGCGAGCCGCGCCATCGACAGCGTTCCGTCCTGGTGCTTCAGGCCGGTGACGCTGGTCGGCTCATGCACGATCGGCGGCAAAGGCGGCGGGGCGTCGTCATTGCCGTCGGCCGCCCGCCAGCCGAACTGGATCACCTCGATCTTGGCCCGGACGGTGTCGGGCTGATTCGCCATCGACACGATGCGATAGACCGACTGGTTGTCGAGCAGCCCCTTGTCGACATAGGCCAGGAAGCCCGCGGCGGACAGCGGCGCGCGGTCGGGATAGACCTCGACCGTGAAGTCGCCCAAGGCGGTGGAGACGGTGACCTGCGGCGCAGCCGCCGCCCGTCCCGATGCCGGCAGCAGGGGAAGCATCGCCAGGCCGGCCAGGACCGCGCGCCGTGCCGGTCCTGCCCTGCGACGCAGATGGCCTTTTCCCTCACGCATGTCGCCCTCCCTCCCCGAGACGTTGCCCATCATGGAATCGGCGAAGATGCGGGCGATGGTCAAGATCCGACATATCGCTTGATGGCGGCGACACCCCGCCCTCAGTTGATGCCGCGGCTGGTGGCGGCGATCATCAGGCGGTCAAACAGGGCGGCCGGCAGCAGCCGCTTCACCCAGAACACCAGCTTGGAATCGGTGCCCAGGCGCAGCCGTGCCGGCATCCGGCGGGATTCGGCCAGGCGCAGCAGCCGGTCCGCCGCCCGGCCGCTGATCGCGGCCGCCCGCTCCGGCGCCACTTCGCCGAGCGCCGCCCGCCGGGCCCTGGCCCGGTCGAACTTGCGGCGATAGGGCGAATTCGCCGCCGGCGCCGGCTGGTCCAGCCGGGCGTTGAAGCCGGTGTCGTGGCGCCCGGGCTCGACCGCGCAGACCTGCACGCCATGCGGCGCCAGCTCGAGGCGCAGCGCCTCGCTGAAGCCGGACAGGCCGTGCTTGCTGGCGGTGTAGATCGCCATGAAGGGCGTGCCGATGAAGCCGAGGACCGAGGAGATGTTGATCACCCGGCCGCGGCTGCGGCGCAGCGCCGGCAGCAGGTCGCGGGTCAGCAGGATCGGGGCCTCGAGATTGGTCGCGATCTGGCGCCGGACCTGGTCGTCGTCCAGCGCCTCGATCGGGCCGTACAGGCCGTAGCCGGCATTGTTGATCAGGCAGTCCAGGCCCCCGGCCTCGGCGACCGCCACCACCGCCGCCCGCTGCGCCGGGTCGGTGACGTCGAGCGGCAGCACGGTGACGCCCGGGATGGCGGCCAGCGCCGCGGCCTCGGGCCGATCCGCAGGGCCGCGCAGCGTCGCCAGCACCGACCAGCCGGCGGCGGCGAAGCGCCTCGCAGCGGCAAAGCCGAAGCCGGAGCTGCAGCCGGTGATCAGCACCGTCTTCATCAATCATCTCCCCCCGATCGTGCCGAGATCCCATGCTTGCGCAGCAGGTGCCGCAGCTGGTCGTAGCCGAGGCCGAGCGCAGTGGCGGCGCGGCCCTGATGCCCGCCATGGGCCTGCAGCGCGGCCTCCAGCCAGCGTTTCTCGACCGCCGCGATCTCGGTCCGGAAGTCGTAGGGCAGGGGCGGCGTCGCGGCGGGGCCGAGGGCGGGGACCTCGGTCCCGGCCCCGGCCCCGGTCTGGAGTCCTTTCGGCCGCCAGGGCGAGGCGAAGGGGTCCAGCACGATCTCCGCCACCGGCTCATCCGGCGGGGTGCGGTAGACCGCGCGCTCGACCGCGTTCTTCAGCTCGCGGATGTTGCCGGGCCAGGGATGGCCGTGCAGCGCCGCCATCGCCGCCGGGGCGAAGCCGGGAAAGCCCGGCCGGTCCAGCGCATGGGCCATGGCCTGGCCGAAATGGCCGGCCAGCAGCGGGATGTCCTCCGGCCGGGCGCGCAGCGGCGGCACGGTCAGCACGTCGAAGGCCAGCCGGTCCAAGAGGTCGCCGCGGAAGCGCCCGGCCGCGACCTCGCCCGGCAGGTCGACATTGGTGGCGGCGACGATTCGGACATCGACCGTCATGGTCTGGGTGCCGCCGACCCGCTCGATCTCGCCGTATTCGATCACGCGCAGCAGCTTCTCCTGCACTCGCAGGCCGGCATTCGCCAGCTCGTCCAGGAACAGGGTGCCGCCGTCGGCGCGCTCGAACCGGCCGACATGGCGGCGCACCGCGCCGGTGAAGGCGCCGGCCTCGTGGCCGAACAGCTCGCTCTCCAACAGCTCCGGCGACAGGGCGGCGCAGTCCAGCTTGACGAAGGGCCGGTCCCAGCGCGGCGACAGGAAGTGCAGCCGCGCCGCGATCAGCTCCTTGCCGGTGCCGCGCTCGCCGATCACCAGCACCGGCCGATCCAGGGGCGCCGCGGCCGACACCCGATCCAACAGGTCGGCGAAGGCGGGCGCCTCGCCCAGCAGATGCGGCAATCCGTCGGCCATCGATTCGGCTCGGTGAAATTTCCCGAAGAATTGGAAATTTTCGCCGAATGGTCAAGGTGTGATCGAGGTGGAGCGGCGGAAATCAGCCAATCCCGCGTCTGGCACGGCCCTTGCAACCTTGGGGACGGCCCGAACGCATCGGGGCTCGAGGAGGACCAAATGAGCTACGGCTTCGACCCGACCGGCACCCGCACCCGGCGCAGCGCCGGGACCGCCGACTGGCGCCGCACGGGCGAGCGCCTGCTGGCCTGGATCACCAGCCGGCCGACCGAGAACTGGGTGTTCTTCGGCGCCGGCGTGCTGATCGCTTCCCTGTTCCTGTAGGATCAAAAGAGGACCGTGTAATGGGTATCTTTTCCCGCCTTGGCGACATCATCAATTCCAACCTCAATTCCATGCTCGACCGCGCCGAGGATCCCGAGAAGATCGTCCGGCTGATCGTGCAGGAGATGGAGGACACGCTGGTCGAGGTGCGCGCCGCGGCCGCCCGCTCGATCGCCGAGAAGAAGGACATCCTGCGCAAGGTCGACCAGCTCGAGGCGGCGCAGGCCGAATGGCAGCGCAAGGCCGAGCTGGCGGTCGGGAAGGGCCGCGAGGACCTGGCCAAGGGCGCGCTGGTGGCCAAGGCCCAGGCCGCCACCGCGGCCGAGCTGCTGCGCCGCGAGCTGGAGACGATCGAGGCCGCGCTGGCCAAGACCAACGAGGATCTCGGCCGGCTCGAAGCCAAGCTGACCGAGGCCAAGAACAAGCAGAAATCCTTCGCCATCCGGCATGACGCGGCGCGCGACCAGATCCGCATCCGCACCCAGCTGCATGACGGCCGGATCGACGAGGCGCTGTCCCGCTACGAGCAGATCGAGCGCAAGATCGACACGCTGGAAGGCCAAGTCGAATCCTTCGACCTCGGCCGGCGCAAGAGCCTGAGCGACGAGTTCGCCGATCTCGAGGCCGAGAGCGGCGTCGAGAAGGAGCTGCAGGCGATCAAGGACCGCCTCGGCCGCACCGGCGGCTGATCGGTTTCGTCAAACCGGCCCGGCGGGAACCGCCGGGCCGCAGACGCAAGGACGACCATGTTTCACGCCTTCTTCTTCGTCCCGGTCATCGTCTTCATGGTGATCGTGGCGCCGATCTGGCTGGTGCTGCACTACGTCACCCGCTGGCGATCGTCCCGGACGCTGTCGCGTGAGGATGAGCGCATGCTGGTCGACCTGTGGGAAAGCGCCAAGCGCATGGAGCACAGGATCGTGACGCTCGAGAAGATCCTCGACGCCGAGGCACCGCAGTGGCGGAGGCCGACGCCGTGACCGACCGCTTCACCGAATCGCCGAACCCGCATCGCATCTACCGCGATCCGGACAATGGGGTGTTCCTCGGCGTCTGCGCCGGGATCGCCGCCTATTTCGGCGTCTCGCCCGGCAAGGTCCGCGTCGGCACCGTGGTCCTGGGCCTGATCTTCTTCCCGCACATCCTGATCGCCTATCTGGCGGCGGCGGTGTTCCTGAAGCGCCGGCCGCGGCTGTTGTACCGCAGCCCGGACGAGGAGGTGTTCTGGCGCTCGGTCTCGGTCCAGCCGGCCGACACCTTCTCCGCCATCCGGCACAACTTCCGCGAGCTGGAGCAGCGCCTGGCCGGGATGGAGCGCTACGTCACCTCCAGCGAATTCAAGCTGAACCGGGATTTCCGCGACCTCGAAGGTCGCTGAGCCTCCCGGCCCCACCCTGAAGAAAGGAGCCAGCAATGGCCGCCTCCTACCGACCGGATTACGACATCGTCTCGCCGCGCGGCGCGCGCGGCAGCCTGGGCACGGTCGGCCATGTCGTCTACGCGATCTACGCCGTGTCGCTGTTCACCGCCCTGCCGATGCTGATCGGCGTGGTCATCGCCTATCTGGCACGCGGCGACGCCCGCGGCACGGTCGGCTGGGACCACTTCACCTGGGCGATCCGCACCTTCTGGGCGTTCCTGCTGCTCGGCGTCGTGTTCTGGATGCTGACCTGGGTGCTGATCGGCTGGCCGCTCCTGGGCCTGCTGTGGCTGTGGACCGCCTACCGCATCATCCGCGGCTGGATGGCCGTCGCCAGCCGGACGCCGCTGTATCGCTGAGCCGTACCGCTGAAACCCGGCCGCGCCGATAAGGCCGGCCGATCGAGGAGGGATCGTGATGGGTTCGTTGCAGACCTTGGCCTTCCTGGCGGGACTGGGCACCGCCGATCCCTCGGCGGCGGAGCCACCGGTCGACCTGACGGGGGTCGACACGGTGGTGGTGACCGGCGGCGGCCTGTCCGTCGCCGCCACCACCGATCCCGGCCGGCCGCTGCTGGCGACGCTGGACGAGGCCGAGGACTGCGCCGCGACCCTGCGGGTCGAGGGCCGGGTCCTGACCGTCGATGTCCGCGAGCAGTCCTCGGTCTGGCCGCGCGACTGCCGGCCGGAACTGTCGCTCAACCTCCGGCCCGGCGCCGACCTCTCCCTGCGGCCGGCCGCGGTCTCGGCCACGCTGAACGGCCGCTTCGGCGCCGTCGCGGTCGAGGCGCAGGCGGCCGAGCTGTCGCTGGCCGGCCAGGCCCGCACGCTGGACCTCTCGGCCAAGGCGCTGCAGGCGACGCTGCGCGCCGACGATCCCGGCCAGGCCATCCGCATCCAGGCCGACGCCGCCGACCTCGATCTCGGCTTCCGCCGCGGCACCCCGGTCAGCTGGGACGTCGACGCCCGTGTGTCCGTGGTCGACAGCGCCATCCCCGCCAGCGCCGGCACTCCGCCGCTGGTGTCGATCAAGGGCGAGTTCGTCCGCGCCCGCATCGGCTACGCCGACTGAGCCTGGCGCCCGCTCCACCGCCGAACATCTGAGAATTTGCACTTCGATGCGTGCCCAATGGGCGCGAAGGGGGACTCATGAGGGTTTTGGCCTTGGTGCTGACGGGCGTTCTCCTGCTCGCCGCGGGACCAGCGGGGGCGGTCGGGTTCCAGAGCGCGACGGCGCCGGACCCGGATGACCGGCCGCTCGCCATCGGCATCTGGTACCCCAGCGCCGCGGCGGTGCCGGACCGGCCGAACACCCCGGTCCGGCAGGCGCTGGCCGTGGACGGCGCCATCTCGGGCGACGGGCTGCCGCTGGTCGTGATCTCCCATGGCAGCAGCGGCTGGCTCGGCGGCCATGCCGGCCTGGCCAAGGCCCTGGCCGAAGCCGGCTTCGTGGTGGTCGCGGTCACCCATACCGGAAACAATTCCGAGGACAACAGCTATCGGGCGGCCCGCCGGAACCAGGACCGGCCGCGCCATATCAGCCGCGTGCTCGACTTCATGCTCGACCGCTGGTCCGGGCACGACCGGCTCGATCCCGCCCGGATCGGCATCTTCGGCTTCTCGGCCGGCGGCTTCACTGCCCTGGTGGCGATCGGCGGCACGCCCGACCTGGGCCTGCTGGTCGGTCACTGCCGGCAGGATCCCGACGAGCCGGCCTGCAGCCTTGGCGAGGCGGGCAGCTCCGACGCGCCCGGTCCGGCCCCGGTCTGGGTGCACGATCCGCGCATCCGGGCCGCCGTGATCGCGGCGCCGGGCATTGGCTTCGCCTTCGACAAGGCCGCGCTGGCCGCGATCACCGTGCCGGTCCAGCTCTGGACCGCGACCGATGATGCCAAGGTCCCCGACGCGACCAACGCCGAGATCATCCGCGCAGCCCTGCCGGTGCCGCCCGATTTCCATCGGGTCGAAGGCGCCGGCCACTACGCCTTCATGGCGCCCTGCAACCCCGGGCTCCAGGCGCTCGAGCCCGAGATCTGGGCGATGGTCTGCGTCGATGCCCCCGGCTTCGACCGGACCGCCTTCCAGCGGCAGTTCAATGGCGACATCGCCGCCTTCTTCCGCGCGCAGCTCGGCGGCGACTGAGGGCGGCCTCGGGGAAATTCCACCCCCCTTCCCTTGCAATAGCCGATCATCGTCCCTAAAACAGAATCCAGATGCATCGCTCCGCTAGGCCAGACCCGGCGGCTGGCGTGTCTGTTGTCGTGTCCAGTCTCGTTCCGGTTCGGCAATCTTTACGGAAAATTGACACGGAGATCCCAGGGCGCATGACACCGCAGGCCATCGACTCGACTGCCTTCGCCGACAGTATTTCCGGCATGGCCCTGTTCTTTGATGTCGATGGCTGTCTGATCGACTTGGCGGAACGGCCCGAGGACGTGGTGGTGCCGCCCGGCCTGATCGGCGATCTCGAGCGGCTCTCCGCCCGGGTCGGCGGCGCGCTGGCCCTGGTCTCCGGCCGCGCCATCGCCGATCTCGACCGGCTGTTCGCGCCGCTGTCCCTGCCCGCCGCCGGCCAGCACGGCCTGGAATGGCGCGCGACGCCGGCGGGGCCGGTCGAGCGCATCCCGGTCGACCGTGCGGTGCTCGACCGGCTGGCCGCGGCGCTGGCCGAATTCGCCGCCGGGAAGCCCGGCCTGCGGGTCGAGCCCAAGGGGGCCGCGGTGGCGATCCATTACCGCCAGGCGCCGGCCCTCGGCCCCGAGATCATCGCCTTCGCCGACACCCTCCTGGCCGGGACCCCGGGCTGGCACGCCCTGTCCGGCAAGATGGTGGTCGAGCTCAAGCCCGACGGCGTCGACAAGGGCGCTGCGGTCGACCGCTTCCTGGCGCTGCCGCCCTTCGCCGGGCGCCGGCCGCTGGCGGCGGGAGACGACGTCACCGACGAGGATGCCTTCGCCGCGGCGCTGCGCCATGACGGCATAGCGCTGCAGGTCGGCGACAGGGAACCGACCGTGGCGAACCGGCGTTTGCCTGATCCCGCGGCGATGCGCGCCTGGATCGCGCACGCCTCCCGCTGACGAAAAGGGAACGGCATGGGCCGCCTGATCGTGGTCTCGAACCGCATCGCCCCGGTCGAGGAGGGCAAGGCGCCGCAGGGCGGCCTCGCCGTCGCCGTGCTGGCGGCGCTGAAGGAGACCGGCGGCGTCTGGCTGGGCTGGAGCGGCCGGCTGGCGGAGGACGCGTCGCCGCAGCCGAAGCTGAAGCGTGCCGGGCCGCTGACCTATGCCATGCTCGACCTGACGCCGAAGGAGTTCGACCTCTACTACAATGGCCACGCCAATTCGACGCTGTGGCCGGTGTTCCACTACCGCACCCAGCTGGTGCACTACACCCGCGCGGCGGAGGACGGCTACCGCCGGGTCAACGCCCAGTTCGCCGACGCGCTGATGCCGCTGCTGCGGCCGGGCGACCGGATCTGGGTGCACGACTACCAGCTGATCCCGCTCGGCCGGGCGCTGCGCGCGCGTGGGGTGACGGCGCCGATCGGCTTCTTCCTGCACACGCCGTTCCCGACGCCGGAGGTGCTGCGCACCCTGCCGACCTATGAGGAGCTGCTGCACGACCTCGCCGCCTATGACGTGGTCGGGCTGCACACCGCGCGCGACCGCGACGCCCTGCTGTCGGCCTGGCACCGCGGCTGGCGCGAGACCACCGACGGGCGGGTCGAGATCGACGGCCGCCGGATCGTCGTCGAGGCCTTCCCGATCTCGATCGAGACCGAGGAGATCGCGGCCGACGCCCCCGGCGCCTGGAACATGCGCACGGCGCACCGGCTGCGCGACAGCCTGGTCGGGCGCGATCTGATCATCGGCGTCGACCGGCTCGACTATTCCAAGGGCCTGCCGCGCCGCTTCGAGGCGTTCCGCACCCTGCTGGAGCGCTGGCCGGACCGGCGCGGCCGAGTCAGCTACCTGCAGATCGCGCCGCCGACCCGCAGCGACGTCGCCGAGTACCAGGAGATCCGGCACCAGCTGGAAAGCCTGGCCGGGGCGGTCAACGGCGAGTTCGCCGACATCGACTGGGTGCCGCTGCGCTACCTGAACAAGAGCGTGCCGCGCAAGACGCTGCTGGGCTTCTACCGCTCGGCCAAGGTCGGGCTGGTGACGCCGATGCGCGACGGCATGAACCTGGTCGCCAAGGAGTATGTCGCGGCCCAGGACCCGGAGGATCCGGGCGTGCTGGTGCTGTCCGAATTCGCCGGCGCGGCGGAGGAGTTGGATGCGGCGCTGATCGTCAACCCGTTCGACGTCGAAAGCGTGGCCGAGGCGTTGGAGCGGGCCCTGACCATGCCGGCGGAGGAGCGGCGCGAGCGCTACGCCGCGATGATGCGGGTGCTGCGCGCCAACGACATCGGCCATTGGCGCCGCCGGTTCATGGCGGCGCTGGAGGGGGCCGCAGCCTAGAGGTACCGCTTCCGGATCGAGGTCTTCAGCGTGTCCAGCAGCACCGCAGCGAGCACCAGGACGCCCTGGATCACCTGGGTGTAGTGCGGCGGCATGCCCATGACGTTGATCCCGGTCTGGATCGCGCCTAGCAGCAGCACCCCGGCGAACACGCCGGACAGGCCGCCGACGCCGCCCTTCAGGCTGACGCCGCCGATCACCACCGCGGCGAAGGTCGGGAACAGTATGCCGAAGCCGAGATTGGCGGTGGCGCCGGCGGTGCGGGCGGCCAGCAGCCAGCCGGCGAAGGCGGCGAGGCCTCCGGCGAGGACGAAGGCGATCATCACCAGCCGGTCGACCTTGATCCCGGCGCGGAACGGCGCCTGCGGATTGCCGCCGATCATGGTCAGGTGCCGGCCGAACGGCGTCTTCCTCAGGATGAAGCCGAAGACGACGAACACCGCGATCAGGATCAGCCCGGGCACCGGAATGCCGAACAGATTGCTGGTCGAGACCGCGCGGATCTCGGCGGGCAGGCCGAAGACCGACCGGCCGCCGGAGGACGCCACCACGGCGCCGCGCAGGGCCATGAAGCCGGCCAGGGTGACGATGAAGGCGTTGATCTTGAACCGCACCACAAGCACGGCGTTGACCAGCCCGACCACGCACCCGACCAGGATCGCGCCGATCAGCGTGACCGGCACCACCAGCCAGGGCGGATCCAGCGTCCAGCCCAGTCCGGCGCCGGCGGTGCCGAACAGCAGGGCCGTGATCATCGCCGCCAGCGCCATGGTCGATTCGATCGACAGGTCCATCTGTCCGGCGATGATCACCAGCGACAGCCCGATCGCCAGGATGCCGATGGAGGTCGATTGTTCCAGGATGTTGGTGAAGATCCCCGGCTGGAAGAAGCCCGGTATGGCCAGCGAGAACACCGCCAGCACCACCAGCAGGATCAGCCAGACGATGTGGTCGAGCAGCGGCTCGATCCAGGCGCGGCCGCGCCGGCCGGCGGTCGTCGGGGAAGCGGGCTGGGCCACGGTGCGGTCCATCATCGGTCCTCAGGCAGGATAGCGGGCGGGGCCGGCGGCCGGCCCCGCCCCGTGTGTCACTTCACCGGCTGCACCGGCGTGGCCGGCGGCTTCAGGTTGCCCCAGAAGCTCGGCTCGTCGACATTGGCCTTGGTGATCGCGGCGCCTGGGATCTTCAGGTTCGGGCCCCAGGATTCGATCGTCAGCTCGGATTTCAGCCCCAGCACATCATAGGTGCCGGCCTTGAGCGGTTCCTTGGCCACGATCTTGTCGATGAACATCGCCAGCCCATAGGCCTGGGCGTAGAGCGGCTGCTCCACCTCGACCTGCTCCCAGCCCTTGCGGATCAGGTCGAGGCCGACCGGCGCCCCGTTCGAGCTGACCAGCATGACGTCGCCCGGCTTCTTGCCCTTGGCCTCCAGGATGGCGGCCACCGGCACCGCCAGATGCGCGGCGTGGACGAAGATCAGGTCGATGTCCGGGTTGGTCAGCAACTGGTCCGAGGCGATGTTGCCGGCGTTGGTCGCCTCCCATTGCAGCGCCGCCTGGGTGATGATCTTGACGTCCGGGAACGCCTTCATCTTGTCCTCGAAGCCCTTCTGGATGTCGAGGGTGTAGCTGTCACCCGGGTCGCCCAGGATCTGCAGCACCTTGCCCTTCACCGAGCCGTGCCGGGCCTTCAGCAGGCCCTGGATCTGGTCGGCGGCGATCTCGCCGATCTCGACCGTGCCGGCGACCGAGGTCAGGTCGAACGGGGTGCTCTTGATCTGCCGGTCGAACACCAGCACCGGGATGCCGGCGGCCCGCGCCCGCTCCACGCCCGGCACCACCGAATCGAAATCGACCGCGGCCAGCACGATCGCCTTCGGCTTCAGCCTGATCACGTCGTCGATCTGGTTCAGCTGCAGGTCGGTGCGGTTCTGGGCGTCCAGCGACACCGTCTCGTAGCCGACTTGCTTCATCGTGCTGGTGATCACCGCCACCGACTCGGTCTGGAACTCGTCCAGCAGCGTCGGCACCAGGTAGTAGATCTTGCCCTTGTCCTGGGCGAAGGCTCCGGTTGCACCGGCCGCCAGCGTCGCGAGGGCGATCGCGGCCGCCCCCAAGGTCCGTCTCGCTATCCGCATGATATTGCCTCCTCTGTTGAGTTTCTCAGGCGACGCGTTGGCTCACGTCGCCGGTGATCATCCGCACCACCTCCTCGGGGCTGCTCTCGGCCGTCGCCACGTCGCCGGTGATCCGGCCGTGGCGCAGCACCACGATCCGGTCCGCCACCTGGAAGGCATGCGTCATGTTGTGGGTGATCAGGATCACGGCGACGCCCTGGGCGCGCACCCGCGCGATCATCTCCAGCCCCCGCCTGGTCTGCTCGACGCCGAGCGCCGCGAAGGGCTCGTCCAGCATCACCATCTTGCCGCCCCAATGGACGAAGCGGCTCAGCTCGATCGCCTGGCGCTGGCCGCCGGACAGGTGCTCGGCATTGGTGCGGACCGACGGGATGCGGGTGCCGGCCGCGCTCAGGGCGCGTTCGGTGATCGCCTGCGTCTCGCGCTCGCGCAGCACCGGCACGCCCAGGAATTTCCGGGTCAGCTCGCGGCCCATGAAGAAATTGGCGACGACGTCGACATTCATGCACAGCGACAGGTCCTGGTAGACCGTCTCGATGCCGCGCGCCTTAGAGTCCGCCGGGCTGGTGAAATGGCATTCCTCGCGGTCGAACACCACCCGGCCCGCGGTCGGCTGCAGCCCGCCGGAGATGATCTTGACCAGGGTCGACTTGCCGGCGCCGTTGTCGCCTAGGAGGGCCAGCACCTCGCCGGCGCGGACGCTGAAGCTGGCATCCGTCAGCGCCGTGATCGCGCCGAAGCGCATCTGGATGTGCTCCAGCCGCAGCAACTCGCGGCCCGCCGTCGCGGTGTCGGTCATGCCCGTGTCTCCGTGGCGATGGCGATCTTGCCGTGCGTGGCGGGCGCCGCCGGCTCCGCCTCGGCGAACAGCAGGCCGGAGCGCGGCGACAGCAGGCCCGAGATGGCCAGCACCGCCGCCCCGACCAGCGCGTTGTCGGCGCCGATCGCGGAGAGCGCGAGGCGCGGATGGCTGCGGTCGCTGCGCCGGCTGACCGAGGGCAGCAGCGGCTCCAGCCGCGCGGCGAGCCGGTGCAGGATCGGCTCCGGCATCTCCCCGCCCAGCACGACGCAGGCGGGGTCCAGCAGGTTCTCGATGGCGCAGACGGCGCGGCGCAGCGGCGGCACCGCCGCCTCGATCCACGCATCGACGGCGGGATGGTCCGCGGCCGCCGGATCGGCCGGGTCCAGCGCCACCCCGGCCTCGGCCAGCGCGGTGCGCAGCGCATGCACCGAGACATAGGTCTCGAGGCAGCCTTCATTGCCGCAGCTGCAGGCGCGGCCGCCCGGCACGATCGGTATATGGCCGAACTCCCCGGCATTGCCCCAGGCGCCCTGATGCACCTGGCCGTCGACCACCAGGCCGCCGCCCAGGCCGAAGCCGAAATGGATGTAGAAGACGTCGCGCAGGCTGCGGCCCAGCCCGAACATCGCCTCGCTCAGCGCCGCGGCCGGGGCGTCGCCGCCGACGAAGGCGGGCAGGCCGGTCAGCGCCTGCAGCCGATCCTCCACCGGCACGCCGGCCCAGCCGGCCAGGGTGGTGGGGCCGACGAAGCTCATCGCCTCGACGTCGAACGGACCGGGCATGGCCAGGCCGACGCCCAGCACCCGGCCGGGTGCCGCCTGGCGCAGCCGCGCCACCATCGCCGCCATGGCCGGCAGCGCCGTGTCGGGGG
>NZ_JBQJIK010000075.1:0-41864 GCF_052078665.1 Inquilinus sp. CA228
ACCGGTGCGACCGGCACGGCGACGGCGGTCCAGGCGTCGCCGATCCGGCAGGCCGGGCCGGCCCGGGCGGCGTCGACCACCGCCAGGTGATTGGCGCGGATCCGGCGCTGCACGGCGTCATAGGCCTCACCCGCCGGCGTGGTGCCGGGGGTCCAGTCGATCTCGGCCGCGTAGCCGACGCTGAGCTGCCGCTTGCCGGCCATGACGGCGTCGACGGCCGCGCGGTCCATCAGCACCAGCGGGACGCGGATGTAGTCGCCGTCCCGCGCCACCTCGCCGCCGACCTGGCCGATGCTGTGCGCCTTCCAGTTGGCGGCGGTGACCGGCTCGGCCGGATGGTCGAGCGTGACCGGGCGGTGCGCCATCGACGCCAGGGCGTCGGCGGCGAACACCTCCTCCTCCGGCCGCCAGACCCGCACGGTGGCGAGGTCGGTCCGCCCCATCTCGGCGCCGCTGTAGGTCTGGACGCCGGTGCGGGCGATGCGGGCGGCCGCGACCAGATAGCCGTCCTGCGTGGTGCGCCGGTCGCCGACCAGCGTCACGGTATCGGTGATGAGCATGGGATCTCCGTTGCGATGGGGGTCGAGCCGCCGTAAGCCGACCGCAAAAAGCCAACCGTCATCCCCGCGGAAGCGGGGATCTCGTAACGGGTCGACCTGAGGGAGATTCCCGCTTTCGCGGGAATGACGACGAAGGGAGTGGCGATCGTGTCGGGTTCGTGTCCACGAACCCGACCTATTCACGGCCGCGCACTACCAGCCGAATTTGACTCGCCAACCCGTTCGTTTCTGCAATTCGGTGAAATACGGAGTGGCATTTGGGGTGCCGTGTCCATAAAGGGACACACGCAGCTTCGGCACGATCGGCTTTGCCGTGAACGCGAAGGTCGCAGCGAATTCCCGGCCCTCGAAAGCCCCTTCCCAATGTGGGTATTCGACGGGAGCGAGCGACGAGAGAAGTGTAGCCACGAAGCCGCGCAGCGGAATGGGGCCAGCGTCGCGAACGAGGACAAAGCGGATACCGGGAAATACTTCGCCCAATCTCAGCTTCACATCCTCGATCTGCCCGAGAGGTTGGCGACCGGGACGGGTGATGGCGCCAGACATGACCATGCCTTCACTCCCTTCAGACGGCCGGATACGCGTGCCGATCCAGAGGAAATTGAACCACGAATCCTGCCCGCCGCGATCGGCAATGTCTCGGATGAAGTCTCTGCAGCGCGGCGCGGCATCACAAGGGGTGGCTCTCCTCCGTCTCGGCATCGCCATAGGCCGCCTCGATGCCGGGATAGAGGCCGTCCTCGACCACCTGGTTGCGCACGGCCCGGGCCAGCACCTCGGGCGGGATCAGCCCGGACGCGGCGTAGAGCGCGCTGGTTTCGGCCTTGGTCTTGCCGATCGCCGCCACCTCCCCCGCCCCGAGCTGCCACAAGGGCGCCCACTCGAACCGGATCTCCGGCGGCCGGATGCCGAGCGCGCTCAGGATCAGCGCCTCGTCCAGCCGGCGCAGCGCCGGGCCCAGCGTCACCCGCTGCTCCGCCGCGATCCGGTCGTAATAGTTGCGGATGTCGCCCTCGCCGGTCGCGTTCAGCCCGGCCGGGGCCTGGCCCAGCAGCCGCGTGGCCGGGATGTCGGCGGCGCCGGCGGCGATCTGCAGGTATTGCTGCATGATCTCGGGCAGCTGGGCGAAGCTCAGCTGCTTGCGGTCCCACTCCTCCTCCTTGTCGATCACCAGGGCGTTGACCAGCCCCTTCATCGTGTTGGCGAGGGTGAAGCGTTCGACCAGCCGCTTGGCATAACCGTCCTGCGCCAGGTTCTGGGTCAGCTGCGGGATGCGGATGACGTCGAGCTTGGCCTCGTGGATCAGCGTCGCCACCCCCTGGGCGGCCAGCCCGGCGTGGCGGATCGCGTCCATCACCGCCTGCAGCACGCTGTCGCCCCAGGCGTCGGTGCCGGCCCCGTCCGGCAGCTCGGCGCCGGGCAGGCGTACCACCCGGCTCGGATGCAGCCGCACGCCCCCTTTCCCCGCCGACGCCACTTGGTACCAGCCGGGCTCGCCGAAGCCGGGCGACAGCACGTCGCGGTCGATCTCGCCGGGCGTGATCTCCCAGCGATGCATGACATGCAGGTAGCGCAAGGCCCCGCGGCCCAGCGGCGGCAGCGGCTGCGCCGGGTCGCCGTCGCCGGCGCCCAGCACCAGGGCCGCACCGCCATAGAGCCGGGCCAGCCGCAGCGTCCGCGCCACCTTGCGCTGGACGCCGAGCCGCGCCTCCTCCGCCTCGATCGCCGCGATCTGCTCCGGCGCGGCATGCCAGCGCCGCCATTCCCGGGTCATGTCGAAGGGTGGCACGTCGATCACCTTGCGGGCGATCCAGTCGCCGCGATATGCGGCATCGAGCTGCCCGCGGTCCTGCAGCACCAGGCCGAAGCGGTCATGGGCGAGCTTGTCCTTGCCGGTGAACAGCCCGGCGACGAGATTGCTCAGCGTGTCCAGGAACAAGGCCGGCCTCCAAGGGCCATGTCGGCCCGCTTGTGTGTGCAACCGGAGAGATCGCGGGTGGCGGACAGCAGGCCTCACCCGAACAGGCGGTGCGTCCAGCCGATCGTGCCGACCCAGCGCATCGAGGTGTCGTAGGTGCCGCCCCTCCGCTGGCTTTCGACGGCGTAGCGCAGGGCGTCGATGACGTGGTTCTCGCGGTCCTCGAGCCGGCGCTGCAGCTCGCCGGTGTGCGGGTCGGTCCGATAGCTGTACAGGGCCAGCTCGTCGATCAGGTGCCGGCAGCGCGGATGCACCAGGATGTCGTGGCTCTGCAGGAAGGCGACGCCCTCCTCGACCGATCCCGCCCCCTTCGCCGCCGCCCGCAGGTTGCCGAAGCCGTGGCGCTGCAGGTAGTTGATCGTCTCCGGCCGGGCGCTGTCGGCGGTGATCGGCCATGACCGCGCCCCCGGAATGGTGTCGAACAGCGCCGGCGTCCTGTCGATCTCGCAGCCCACGGCATAGGCCTCGTGGTCGACGAACAGCGTCCGGCCGGTGATGAAGCAGCGCACCAGCACCGTCGGGTCGGTGCTGAAGCCCCAGTCGGCGCCGAACAGGAACCGGGGATCGGCCGGCGTCTCGAACGCCTCGACTCGCCAGTTCTTGAACACCCGCGCCTCGCTGACCCGGCGATAGCCGCCCAGCCAGACATGCTGGTACTTGTCCGGGTCGCGGCGGCGGTCCCATTCCATCTCCGCCTTCAGCACCTCCGGGAAATATGGATTCTCCGAATATTTGGCCTCCACCAGCAGGGCGTCGGGCGGCAGCATGGGGCCGCGGAACAGCGCGTCGACCGGGTCGTTCGGCTGCGTCGGGTTCCAGGAGAACCACAGCTCCGACCCCGGCTTGCGGATGGTCGGGCGCAGCAGATCCAGGCTGCGGGCCGACAGCGACTGCGCCTCCTCGACCCAGGCGATGTCGTAGCCCTCCAGCGATTTGATGCTCTCGGCGGTGTGGTTCTGCATGCCCTGGAAGATGATCCGCCCGCCCGGCGTCAGGATCTGGGCCTGCTGCACCTTGAACCGGCTGCCGACGCCCAGCGCCAGGATCTTGTCCTCGATCAGCCGCTTGACCGACTGGTCGAGCGACCGCTGCACCTCGCGGATGCACACCGCCCGGACCGCTCCCTTGAGGCAGCGCCGCACCAGCAGTTCGGCGAAGAAATGCGACTTGCCCGAACCGCGGCCGCCATGGGCGCCCTTGTACCGGGCCGGCGGCAGCAGCTTGGCGAAGACGCCGTAATGCTCGGGCGGCGGATCGGGGATGACGGCCTCGATCGCCCTGGCCGGCTGGGTTTCCTTCTCGACGACCGCCTTCATCGGTTTGGGGAGGCGGAGGCTGCGGCGCAGCCTCTCCACGTTCGCGCGGAAGCTCCGCTTCGCAGCGGGCACGTCGACCCGGTCGGCCAGCTTCGACAGCCGGCGCAGCACATGGCGGGAAAGCCTTTCGCCATTCGTTCGCCGCTCCACCGCTCCTTCGAGAACGGCCAGAACCATCTCCGGGTCTGTGAGCAGGCGGGACGCATGCTTTCTGGCATTCTCGAGATTCTTGATGTCGTACTTGGCCCGGATCGCCGCCAAGGCGCCATTCGCATCCAGCGAGTACTCCGAGGCGAACCTCAACTGCTTGTCCGTGCGCTTCATTCCGATCGCCCTCCGCTCCGGAACGAAAGCGCCCGCCGCGGCGGTGCCGGGCGGGCGCAACTCTTCGACTGTGCCTGAACTATGTCACGCGACGGCACGTCGCGTCAAGAACAAAAAGCGAACACAGCGTGTGACGAGCTGATGCCGGCCCGGATCGCCGCCCGGTTGCCGTCGCCGTTGACGAGACACGACGAACTCCGCCTGCTCGGCCGTGCGCTCATTCCGACCGACCCAGCCCCGCTCCGAAACGACAGCGCCCGCCGCGGCGGTGCCGGGCGGGCGCAACTCTTCGACTATGCCTGAACTGTGCCACGCGACGGCACGTCGCGTCAAGAACAAAAAGCGAACGTGCCGCGCGATGGGCTGATCCCGGTCGCCGGCGCGCCCGGATCAAAGCACGAAGTCGGCGGCCACCGGCGACAGGATGCCGGTGAGGGCGATGGCGAAATCGGCCAGCTTGTCGCCATTGACATCGCCCGAGACGATGGTCTTGCCGGCGTCGATCCAGATGTGCAGCTGCCCGGCGACGCCGGTGAACGCCCCGGTGCCGAGATAGGCGAAGGCCTGGTCCCCGGCGGCCCCGGTGCTGGCGTCGATCAGCGACAGGTCGATCTTGTCGCCCTGGGCGTGGCTGAAATCGGTGATCAGGTCGCGGCCCGCCGCCGTCGACGGGCTCTCGCCGGTGGTGACGAAGATGAAGCTGTCGGCGCCGGTGCCGCCGGTCAGCTGGTCCATGGCGCTGCCGCCATGGAGCAGATCGTTGCCGGCACCGCCGTCGAGCAGGTCGTGGCCGGCCCCGCCGTCGATCGTGTCATCGCCATTATAGCCGTTCAGCAGGTTGACCGCGCCGTTGCCGAACAGCGTGTCGGCGGCCTGGCTGCCATTGACGTCCTCGATCGAGATGTAGGTGTCACCCTGGGCGGGGCCGCCCGTGCCGGTGCCGGTCAGCAGGTTGACAGTCACCCCGATCCACCTGTCCCAATAGCTGACGAGGTCCCTGCCGGCGCCGCCGTCCAGGACATCGCCCCATCCACCACGCAGCACATCGTCGCCGCCCCAGCCCTGCAACCGATTCGCGAACGTATCGCTGCCGGTGAGGCTGTCATTGCCCTGACCACCGGTCAGGTTTTCGATGCCGGTCAGGACGTCACCCTGCGCGTCGCCGCCCGTGCCTTTGCCGGTCGCCAGGCTGACCGTGACACCGGCCGTGCTGTAATAGTAGCTCGCCGTGTCGCTACCAGAACTGTAGAAGTCCGCGCCATCACCACCGTCGAGGCGATCGGCCCCCGCGCCACCCCGCAGAACGTCATCCCCGAAGGACCCGTAGAGGCTGTCATTCGCGGCAGATCCCGTCAAAATGTCGTTATCGCTGCTGCCGCGAACGCCCTCGATCGAGATCAGGGTATCGCCCATGGCGTCGCCGGTGGCCAGATCGACCACGACACCCTGGCTCCAATTCTTATATGAAGCGACGTCGGACCCGCTGCCGCCATCCAGCGTATCGCCGCCGCCAAGGCCTGTCAGGATATCATTGCCCGCGCCGCCGCTCAGCCGGTTGGGGCCCGTATCGCCAGCGAGCACGTCATTGAAGGCCGAGCCGATGATGTTCTCGACCGAAGTCAGCTCCTCCGCACTGATGATCCGGTGATTGAAGTACATCAGCGGGTCGCCGATATAAGGGTTCAGCGGACGGACTTCGACCCAATCCGGACTGGCGGCGAAGCTGACCGTGTCGTTGCCGGCGCCGCCGTCCATATTGAGCCACCAGGCCCGTGGGCCTTCCCGTCCTGCGGCGTCGAGGACCTCGGTGTAGTCGGTATGGATCGAGCGATCGATCATCAGATCGTCGCCGTCGCCGCCATTGATCGCGCCGATCCCGGCCAGGGTGTCGTTGCCGGCACCGCCGTTCAGGGCGACCCTGGTGTGGCGGGCTTCCAGCACGTCGTTGAAGCCGGTGCCGATGATCGCCTCGACCGACACCAGGGTGTCGCCCAGGGCGTCGCCGCCGGTGCCGGTGATGGCGGCGTTCAAGTCCAGCGTCACCCCGGCTGCACTATCGGCATAGCTGGCGGTATCGAAGTCGGCACCACCGTCCAGGCTGTCCGCCCCGGCGCCCCCGACCAGCAGGTCATTGCCGTCGCCGCCGGCCAGCGCATCGGTCCCCGCATCGCCATACAGCCAGTCGTCCTTGCCCAGCCCCGAAAGCGTGTCGTTCCCGCCCAGGCCGTGCAGCTCGTCCTGCCAGTAATTCGGGTCGATGACCGGGTCGTTCGGCGGCGGCTGCGGCACCAGGATCGCCCCGGTCATCGTATCGTTGCCCTCGGTGCCGAAACGCGGTGCGGCGATGGCCATGGTCGCTCTCCCTATCCCGAATTGAAATCCAGCTCGAATACAGCGGCAGCAGGCCCGGCCGATGGCTCCCTGCCGCCGCGCCGGCCCTGACAGCCGGTCCCATGCCAGGACCAAGCAACTCAATTAAGCGCAAATTATGTCGATTTCCGACCTCTCCGTCGAGCCCGGTGCCGATAAATATCGCCAGCCCAAGATCGACTCGTCATGGGAGCCCCAAAGGGGCGTGCCCATCCAAACAGGCCGGAGAGTCGATTTCATAGCCCGCTGGTATAGGCACGGCTCAAGACACCCTGCAGCGGCCGGGGCTGGCGGTCGAGGTCCAGCGCGAGAACGAAGAGGCTGGCATAGCGCAGCTTCCGCCGCGCGCCCGCCCCCAGGAACCGGCGAAGCTGATCCCCGAAGCCGGCGTCGCGCCATGCGGCTTGCATCTGCAGCGTGCGAAATGCAGCGAGATCGCCCTCTTCCGCCAGGACCGCTTCGATGGCGTCGGGTCCGACCGCGCGGATGAGCTCGTCCTCCAGGTCGCGGTCGCAGACGAAAAACCCCTCGCGTTCGAGGTCGCTGCGCGAATCGGGCGGCGCGTAGCCGGCCCGCGCCAGTTCACGGCGGAAATGCCGCTCTTCGGCGGCGTCGCACAGGCCGCCGATGCGCAGCCCGGCGCCGGCCGGCCCGAAACGGGCCAGGAACTTCGACACCGACCGGGCGCCGCCGATCGGCACCACGACCACGCCCTCCTGCGTCAGGTCTCTGGCCTGGAGGCGTGCCAGGGTCTCGACGGCGATCTGGTCGCTGATCCCCTCGACCAGCACGATGGACCGGGCGTGCCGGGCACGGTCCAGCGCCGCCGCGGTCGCTCGCAGCGGAGCATCGGCCCCGCTCGCATATCCGGGAACGGCAAGCTCCCGGTGTCGGCGCCGCGCGCCGCGGCTCCTCGATCGCGTCGGCACCCCATCTGCGGCCTCACCGGCCATCCCGGCCACCCATGCGTTCCGACAGGCTCGGCCATCGTACACATTCCGGAAGCCCCCTGACCACCGATCAGGGGACCTCGAACGGGGCGATCGCCCCCGCCTCACCGTCACAACGCCCCCACAGCCCGGGGCCGGGGGCCTCGCCGCGGCTCCCCTCCTCCCGGCGCCGGATCGTCGCGGCCGGTCAGGCGGTAATGGTCGGCCAGGGTCTTCAGCCCGTCCTCCAGCACGCCCATCACCCGGTGGCGATGGCGCCCCTGCCGGTCGGCCACGACCGTGATGTCCTGGTCGTGGCAGCACACCGCCTCCACCACCGCGCCAACATGGGCGCCGAGGCAGCGCAGCGCCGATTTGTAGGCGCGCAGCGCTCCCAGCTGCACCTCCCCCGGGGCCAGCACCGCGCCGGTGCTGCGGATGCCGGGCGGCAGCTCGCCGTCGCGGTCCCTGGCGCCCAGCACGCCGATCTCGAACTGGCCGCGCAGCCGCTGCCCGGCCGAATGCATGCGCGGGCTGATCGTGCCCCGCGCCGCCAGCCGGTCGATCGGCGACTGCACCAGGCGGCCGACCGGGGCGCCGATCGCGGTGCCGGTCGGCCGGTCGACGATTCCCGCCGCATGCCCGGCCCGCTCCGGCGTCTCCCGCATCTCCTGCCCGGCCGTCCCGCCGCGGCCGATCCTGCGTCGCACCATCATGCCCCTCTGCCGGTTTCGGGAAGTCCGCGATGACCTGCATGCCACCTTCATCTCTTTGATCGGGAACGACTTCCGGAGTCGTCCTCTTGCTCTAGCGGGGGGACCGGAGGTCGCATGACTGAGTCCCCGAGACAGGCCGAGGCGATCCACGCCTGGCTGCGCATCTATTTGCTCAACTGGCAGGAGGGCTATCGGCCCTCGATGCTGGAGGTGGGATGGATCGCCCGCGCCATGCGGATCGCGCGCGACGGCGGCAGCCTGGGCCGGATCCATGACTGCATCCTGGCCGCGATCACGCGCCGGACCCCGGCAGAGCCGCCCGAGCCCTATGGGCTGGAGCAGTTCCGCCGCGACTTCGCCGCCTTCCGCGAAGCCCATTTCAGCGGCCCGGCCGCCGCCCGCATCTGAGCGGGTCGCCTCCGTTTACCAGAGGACCATCATCGCCGTGGCACAGCCGGTCGGCGACCACCGGGCCGGCGGGCCGATCCGGACCAGCGGACCGGACGGCTCGGGATGCTCGTGCCTGGCGAATTCGCGGCGCTGGACCGCCGCGTCGTAGCTGGCGGCGCTCTCCGGCGTCGGCTGCGGCCAGCCCGCCTGCGCCATCCGGAGGCGATCCTTCGCCTGGACCAGGGCCAAGATCTGCGCCGCGCTGCGCCCGGCGCGGCGCGGCACCGTGCGCTGGCCGGTGCCGGCGATCTCGAAGATGCGCCGGGCGCTGCGGCCGATGGCGATGACCAGGCCGGCGCGCTGCAGCCGGCGCAGCTCGTAGCTGATCAGGCCGGGATTGTTGCCGATCCCGTGGCCGGCAGCCTGCAGCGTCGCCGTCAGCTCGGCCGTCGAGGGCGTCGCCGCCCCCGCCTCCGCCGCGGCGGCGATGATGGCGAACAGCGTCCGGCTCCGGTCGCTGAGCGGGGTTTCGCCGCCCATCAGGCGCCCGTCCCCGGCGCCGGCGCTGCCGCCGGGTCGACCAGGGCGAAGGCCGACCCGGTCGCCAGCACGCAGGCGGTGCCGCTGGCCTGGATGCCGAGCACGGTGACGGTGGTGCCGTCGGCCGAGGCCAGGATCTCGATGACGAAGCCGCGGTCGGACAGCATCCGCGCCACCGGGGCCTCGCGGTAGCGCTCGTTCAGCGCCGCGGCGACGATCTCGTAAGGGGCGCAGGGGCTCTCCGCCTGGGCCGTCTGGACCGCGGTCAAAGCAAGGGCGAGGCCGGCCATCGGGCCGGCGAGCGCGGATGCGAAGGACATGATCGAACTCCGAAAGGAAGGGCGGTCATCCGGGCCGCCACGGTCCGTGCGGAAGGTTCAGCCGGCGCCGCTGAGCCGCGGACTCATCTCGCTCGGCCTTCGAATGGCATGAAATGGGACCAAAGCCATAAGATGAGAATTCCCCATTATGGGGAATTAGTCAAGTCGAAATTTCCCAAAATGGGGAATGACAAACCCGATCCGATCTTCCAGAATGCCCAGAATGGGGAACGGACTGAAACAGCTGCGCCAGGCCCGGGGCTGGACGCATGAGCAGGCGGCGGCGGCCATGGGCATCTCGCGCGGCCAGCTGATCAAGCTCGAGCGCGGCGAGCGGCGGCTGACCGCCGACTATATCCGGCTGGCCGCCGAGGCCTTCGGCACCAGCGAGCTGGAGGTGCTGGGCACGCCCCGCGCCGTGCGGCTGGTCGGCAAGGTCGGCGCCGGGGCCGAGGTGCATCTGTTCGACGGCGACGCGTCGTCGGAGCGGATCGACGAGGTCGAGGCCCCGCCCGGCGCCGACGAGTCGACGGTGGCGGTGATCGTCGAGGGCGATTCCATGTCCCCGCGCTACATGGAGCGCGAGACCATCTACTACCGTCGCGCCGATGCCACCGGCGACCCGACCAGCCTGATCGGGCGAGAGGTCGTGGTCCGCCTCGCCGACGGCCGCACCTTCGTCAAGGTGCTGCGCCGCGGCTCCAGCCCCGGCTATTTCACCCTCGACAGTTACAACGCCCCGCCGATGATGGATGTGGTGGTCGAATGGGTGGTGCCGGTGAAATGGGTCAGGCGGGACTGACCGGCCGGCCCCGGACGAGACCGCCCCTCCGCCTCATCCATTCGCCACAATTCCGATCAATAATACGATAATATGCGTCTTTTCCGGCCAACTGGCCCTCCCGTTCGGGAGATGTCGCCGGTGCCGGTCGGGGGCAGGCTTGCCCCGCCGGACCCAGCGGGCCACCGGGCGCGGCGGATGCAGAACAGGGGGACACCGTCATCACCGGCGACGTCAACGGGAACGGCACATCGGACTTCCACATCACCCTGACCGGCACCATCGCCCTGGTGACCGCCGACGTCGCGCTCTGACCACGGCGCGGCCGGCGGCAGACCACCGGCCGCCATCCCTCAACCACGGAGACCCATCATGGCGTTGGTCAACGGAACCGCCGGAAACGATCTGATCCATGTCGCCGGCGACGGGTTGGTCGCCCCGCCCGGCTTCACCGACATCCCCCAGGCGACGGCCCTCAACGACACGCTGAACGGCCTCGGCGGCACCGACGCGATCTATGGCGGCGACGGCAACGACCTGATCGACGGCGGCGACGGCAATGACAGCCTGGTCGGTGGCGCCGGGGCGGACACGCTGCTCGGCGGCGCCGGCATCGACGTCGTCAGCTACGGCGGCGCTGCTCGCGTGCTCGTCAATCTCACCACCGGCCATGGCTTTGAGGGCGACGCCGAGGGCGATGTGTTCAACGGCATCGAGAACCTCAACGGCACCGGTTTCGGTGACAGCCTGACCGGATCGGCTGTGGCCAACACGCTGACCGGCCTCGGCGGCAACGACGTGCTCTTTGGCCGGGACGGCAACGACATGCTCAACGGCGGAGACGGCAACGACTATCTCGATGGAGATGCCGGTGACGACACGCTCAACGGCGGAGACGGCATCGACGAACTCTTTGGAAATGACGGTAACGACACGGTCAGCGGCGGTGCCGGCGACGATGTTCTGTACTCGAGTACCGGGGCCGATCATCTCGACGGCGGGGCGGGCATCGACGCCCTCAGCTACGAGGGAGTGACCGGGGTGACCGTCGATCTGACCACCGGCCTCGGCGCCGGCGGCGACGTCATCTCGGGCGTCGAGAACATCGAGGGCACCTTCGGCCATGGCGACACCCTCACCGGCTCTGCCGCGGCCAATGGGCTCACCGGCCGGGGGGGCGACGATATCCTCAGCGGCCTCGCCGGCGACGACCAGCTCGTCGGCGGCTCCGGCGACGACATCCTCCGCGGCGGCGCCGGGGCCGATGCACTCGACGGCAGCTCCGGCATCGACCTCGTCAGCTTCTACGGCGCCGCCGCCGCGGTGACGGTCTTTCTATCGACCGGAATCGGCAACAACGGCGATGCCGAGGGCGACACCTATGCCGCCATCGAGAACGTCAATGGCGGCACGGCCGGGGACGTCGTCTTCGGCAGCGCCGACGCCAATGTCCTGAACGGCTTCGAGGGCAATGACCAGCTCATCGGCTTGGACGGGAACGACACGCTCGACGGCGGCGTCGGCGATGATCTCTTGTCAGGTCGCATCGGGGCGGACACTCTCAGGGGCGGCGCCGGCATCGACATCATCCTCTACAGCGGCACGGCCGCGGTGACCGTCAATCTCAGCACCGGCCTCGGCACCGGCGGCGACGCCGAGGGCGACGTGATCTCCGGCGTCGAGAACATCGTCGGGACCGTCGAATTTGGCGATACCCTCATCGGGTCTTCCGTGGCCAACCGTCTTCAAGGCCAGGGGGGAAACGACGTCCTCAACGGCCTCGGTGGCGCCGACATGCTGTTCGGCGATGCTGGCAGCGATATCGTCAGCGGCGGCGACGGCGACGACTTCCTCCATGTCAGCGCCGGCGTGGACGTGATCGACGGCGGCGCCGGCCGCGACACCATCGTGTTCGACCACGCCATGGTCTGCGACTTCCAGGCGACCGTGTTCGACGCCGACATCGCAGGCGATTTCTGGCCGAATTTCGAGGTGATCCAGGGCTCTGCCGGCGATGATCTGATCCGCACCACCGCCTTCTTCGCGCTCGAGCTGCGCGGCGGGGCGGGCAACGACACGCTCGCCACCGCGGTCGACGCCGCCTTCGGCGACACGCTGTCGGGCGAGGACGGCAATGACAGCCTCGACGGCGGCGTCGGCGACGATGTGCTCCGCGGCGGCGCCGGGGCCGATGCGCTGGCGGGCGCCGCCGGCACCGACACCGCCAGCTATTACAGCGGCACCGTCGGGGTCGTGGTCAGCCTTGCCAGCGGCCTCGGCGGCGGCGGCGAGGCCCAGGGCGACACGCTGAGCGGCATCGAGAACCTTTCCGGCAGCCAGGGCAGCGACAGCCTCTACGGCGACGCCGGCGCCAATGTCCTGCAGGGCTGGAACGGCAACGACGCCCTTTTCGGCCGGGCCGGCAAGGACACGCTCACCGGCGGCGCCGGCACGGACCGCTTCACCTTCACCGCGTTGAGCGACAGCGTGGTCGGCGCCAATGCCGACCGGATCACCGACTTCAGCCACGCCCAGGGCGACCGCATCGACCTGGCGGCGATCGACGCCAGGACCAGCGTGGCCGGCGACCAGGCCTTCAGCTTCATCGGCACCGGCCTGTTCACCGGCGTCACGGGGCAGCTTCGCTTCGCTTTCACCAGCCCCGGCGTCACCACCATCGCCGGCGACGTCAACGGCGACAAGGTCTCCGATTTCCACATCACCCTGACCGGCACCATCACCCTCGTCGCCGGCGACTTCGTGCTCTGACCACCGCCCCATTCAATCACGGAGCCCCATCATGGCCGTCGTCAACGGAACCGCCGGAAACGATCTGATCCATGTCGCCGGCGACGGGTTGATCGCTCCGCCCGGCTTCACCGACATCGCCCTGGCGACGGCGTTCAATGACACGCTGAACGGCTTCGCCGGCACCGACGCGATCTATGGCGGCGGCGGCGACGACCTGATCGACGGCGGCGACGGCAATGACAGCCTGGTCGGAGGCGCCGGGGCGGACACGCTGCTCGGCGGCGCCGGCATCGACGTCATCAGCTATGGCGGCGCTGACGTAAACGTCAACCTCACCACGGGCCGTGGCTATTCCGGCGACGCCTTCGGCGATGTGATCAACGGCATCGAGAACATCAACGGCACCGGTTCCGGCGACACCCTGACCGGTTCCGCAGCGGTCAACACGCTGAACGGCCTCGGCGGCAACGACGCGCTCAGCGGCCAGGACGGCAACGACACGCTCAGCGGCGGCGACGGCGACGATTTTCTGCAAGGGGGCGCCGGGGCCGATCATCTCGCCGGCGGCGCCGGCATCGACACCCTCGACTATGTCGGTCCTGCCGGGGTGACCGTCGATCTCAGCACCGGCCTCGCCGCCGGCGGCGAGGCCCAGGGCGACGTGATCTCGGGTTTCGAGAACGTCGGCGGCACCGCCGACCATGGCGACACCCTCACCGGCTCTGCCGTGGCCAACCGACTCTCCGGCTTTGGTGGAGCCGATACCCTCAGCGGCCTCGCCGGCGACGACCAACTCTTCGGTCACGCCGACAACGACATCCTCCGCGGCGGCGCCGGGGCCGATGCGCTCGACGGCGGCGACGGCATCGACCTCGTCAGCTTCTACGGCGCCACCGCCGCGGTGACGGTCCTTCTGAGCAGCGGACAGGGCCTCGGCGGCGATGCCCAGGGGGACACCTATTTCGATATCGAGAACGTCAACGGCGGCAAGGGCGCGGACCAGATCAGAGGTGCCGGGGACGCGAACGTGTTGAACGGCTACGAAGGCAACGACGACCTTTCTGGTTCGAGCGGCAACGATACCCTCCTCGGCGGTGACGGCGACGACACCCTCAGGGGCGGCGCCGGGGCGGATCGCATCGAGGGCGGCGCCGGCATCGACACCGTCGACTACGAGGGACCGACGGGGGTGACGGTCGACCTCGGCACCGGCCTCGGCAGCGGCGGCGATGCGCAGGGCGATACGCTGTTCGGCATCGAGAACGCCTGGGGCACCACCAGCTACGGCGATGTCCTCACCGGCTCCGCCGGGGCCAACCGCCTCCAGGGCTGGGGCGGAAACGATGTCCTCACCGGCCTCGGCGGCTCCGACACGCTGATCGGCAGTGCCGGCGACGACACCCTCGGCGGCGGCGACGGCGACGATTTCCTCCATGTCGGCGCTGGCGCGGACATCATGGATGGCGGCGCCGGCCGCGACACGATCGTGTTCGAGAATGCCATGGTCGCCGACTGGCAGTCCGGCGTGCTCGACGCCGCCATCGCCACGGATTCCTTCAGCAGCTGGGAGGTGATCCAGGGCTCCGGCGGCCATGACCGGATCCGCACCAACAGCTGGGGCTTCGCGGTCGAGCTGCGCGGCGGTGCCGGCGACGACGTACTCGCCGCCGGGACGACGGTCGACGGCATCAGCGCCGACACGCTGTCGGGCGAGGACGGCAATGACAGCCTCGACGGCGGCGTCGGCGACGATGTGCTCCGCGGCGGCGCCGGGGCCGATGCGCTGGCGGGCGCCGCCGGCACCGACACCGCCAGCTATTACAGCGGCACCGTCGGGGTCGTGGTCAGCCTTGCCAGCGGCCTCGGCGGCGGCGGCGAGGCCCAGGGCGACACGCTGAGCGGCATCGAGAACCTTTCCGGCAGCCAGGGCAGCGACAGCCTCTACGGCGACGCCGGCGCCAACGTCCTGCAGGGCTGGAACGGCAACGACGCCCTCTTCGGCCGGGCCGGCAAGGACACGCTCACCGGCGGCGCCGGGGGCGACCGCTTCACCTTCACCGCGTTAAGCGACAGCGTGGTCGGCGCCAATGCCGACCGGATCACCGATTTCAGCCACGCCCAGGGCGACCGCATCGATTTGGCGGGGATCGATGCCAGGTTCACGGTCGCCGGCGACCAGGCCTTCAGCTTCATCGGCACCGGCCTGTTCACCGGCGTCGCGGGCCAGCTCCACTACTGGCACGACGCCGGCCGGACCATCGTCTCCGGCGACGTCAACGGCAATGGCACCGCCGACTTCAACATCACCCTGACCGGCACCATCACCCTCGTCGTCGGCGACTTCGTGCTCTGACCAGGAGGGAACCGCAGCGGTGGAAGCCGACGCCTTAAAGGCGCCCCGGCGAGCGCGCATCCTCCATTCGGCGTCCACTCGAAACAGGGAGACCGGCCATGGCCGTCGTCAACGGATCCGCAGGCAACGACGTCATCCATGTCGCCGGCGACGGGGTGGTCGTCCCGGTCGGCTACACCGACTTTCCCCAGGCGACGGGCGGCGGCGACACGCTGAACGGCCTCGGCGGCACCGACATCATCCACGGCGGCGGCGGCGACGACCTGATCGACGGCGGTGCCGGCGACGATACGCTGGACGGCGGCGCCGGCCAGGACACGATCGACGGCGGCGCCGGCACCGACCTGGTCCGCTATGGCGGCACGGCAGCGGTCCAGGTCGACCTCACCGATGGCAGCGGCCATGGCGGCGACGCCGAGGGCGACGTGCTCTCCGGCATCGACGACGTCCAGGGCACGGCCGGGTTCGGCGACACCCTCACCGGCGCCGCCGCGGCCAACCGGCTGTTCGGCGACGGCGGAAACGATATCCTCAACGGCCTCGGCGGCGACGACACGCTCAATGGCGGCGACGGCAGCGACGTGCTTCGCGGCGGCGCCGGGGCGGACACTCTCATCGGCGGCGCCGGCATCGACCTCGTCAGCTATTACGGCGCGGCCGCCCAGGTGATCGTCGATCTCGGCACCGGCACCGGCAGCGGCGGCGACGCCGATGGCGACACCTATGCCGGCATCGAGAACGCCAGCGGCGGCACGGCCGACGACATCATCCGCGGCAACGCCGTCGCCAACGTCCTGAACGGCTATGAAGGCACCGATCGTCTCTTCGGCCTCGGCGGCGCCGACACGCTCAATGGCGGCGACGGCGACGACACGCTCCTCGGCGACGCCGGGGCGGACCGGCTCGACGGCGGCAACGGAATCGACGTCCTCAGCTATTTCGAGGGCACCGCGGCGGTGACGGTCGATCTCGGCACCGGCCTCGGCAGCGGCGGCGAGGCCCAGGGCGATGTCATCTCCGGCATCGAGCTTGTCGCGGGCACCAACCTGTACGGCGATACCCTCACCGGCTCCGCCGCTGACAACCACTTCGGGGGGTTCGGTGGAAACGATATCCTCAGCGGCCTCGGCGGCGCCGACCTCCTCGAGGGCGGCGACGGCGACGACGTCCTCCGCGGCGGCGCCGGGGCCGACGCGCTCGACGGCGGCGCCGGTACCGACACCGCCAGCTACTTCAGCGGCACCGCAGGGGTCGTGGTCAGCCTTGCCAGCGGCCTCGGCGGCGGCGGCGAGGCCCAGGGCGACACGCTGAGCGGCATCGAGAACCTTTCCGGCAGCCAGGGCAGCGACAGCCTCTACGGCAACGCCGGCGCCAACGTCCTGCAGGGCTGGAACGGCAACGACGCCCTTTTCGGCCGGGCCGGCAAGGACGCGCTCAGCGGCGGCGCCGGGGCCGACCGCTTCACCTTCACCGCGTTAAGCGACAGCGTGGTCGGGGCCAATGCCGACCGGATCACCGATTTCAGCCACGCCCAGGGCGACCGCATCGACCTGGCGGCGATCGACGCCAGCACCGCGGTCGCCGGCGATCAGGCCTTCAGCTTCATCGGCACCGCTCTTTTTACCGGCGTCGCGGGGCAGCTGCGCTTTGCTTTCACCAGCCCCGGCGTCACCACCATCGCCGGCGACGTCAACGGCGACGGTACCTCGGACTTCCACATCCAGCTCACCGGCGCCATCGCCCTCGTCTCCGCCGACTTCGTGCTCTGACCAGGAGGGAACCGCAGCGGCGGAAGCCGACGCCTTAAAGGCGCCCCGGCGAGCGCGCATCCTCCATTCGACTGACGCCGCCGGCGCCGGTTCCGGACGCACCGGGGGATGCGATGCGGCGCGCCGCCGGCGTCCACTGGAAACAGGGAGACCGACCATGGCCGTCGTCGACGGAACCGCAGGCAACGACGTCATCCATGCCGCCGGCGACGGGGTGGTCGTCCCGGTCGGCTACACCGACTTCCCCCAGGCGACGGGCGGCGGCGACACGCTGAGCGGCCTCGGCGGCACCGACATCATCCACGGCGGCGGCGGCGACGACCTGATCGACGGCGGCGACGGCGACGATGCCCTGACCGGGGGCGCCGGCCGGGACACGATCCGCGGCGGCACCGGCACCGACCTGGTCCGCTATGGCGGCACGGCAGCGGTCCAGGTCGACCTCACCGACGGCAGCGGCCATGGCGGCGACGCCGAGGGCGACGTGCTCGCCGACATCGAGGACGTCCTGGGCACGGCCGGGTTCGGCGACACCCTCACCGGCTCCGCCGCGGCCAACCGGCTGCTCGGCGACGGCGGAAACGACATCCTCAACGGCCTCGACGGCGCCGACACGCTCAATGGCGGCGACGGCGACGACGTGCTCCGCGGCGGCGCCGGGGCGGACGATCTCATCGGCGGCGCCGGCATCGACCTCGTCAGCTATCACGGCGCGGCCGCCGGGGTGTTCGTCGATCTCGGCGCCGGCACCGGCATCTTCGGCGACGCCCAGGACGACACCTATGCCGGCATCGAGAACGTCAATGGCAGCGCGACCGGGGACACCATCAGCGGCAACGCCGTCGGCAACGTCCTGAACGGCTATGAAGGCAACGACAGGCTCTTCGGCGGCGCCGGCGACGACAGCCTCCTCGGCAGCATCGGCGACGACGTGCTCGTCGGCGGCACCGGGGCGGACCGTCTCGACGGCGGCGCCGGCTTCGACGCCATCAGCTATTTCGCCGGCACCGCGGCGGTGACGGTCGATCTCGGCACCGGCAGCGTCAGCGGCGGCCACGCCCAGGGCGACGTCCTCTCCGGCATCGAGCATGCCGAGGGCACCAACCTGTACGGCGATACCCTCACCGGCTCCGCCGCTGACAACCAGCTGTACGGCCTCGGTGGAAACGATATCCTCAGCGGCCTCGGCGGCGCCGACATCTTCAATGGTGGCGACGGCGACGACGTGCTCCGCGGCGGCGCCGGGGCGGACGCGCTCGACGGCGGCGCCGGCATCGACACCGCCAGCTATTACAACGGCACCGTCGGGGTCGTGGTCAGCCTTGCCAGCGGCGCAGGCGGCGGCGGCGAGGCCCAGGGCGACACGCTCTCCGGCATCGAGAATCTCTCCGGCGGCCAGGGCAGCGACAGCCTCTACGGCAACGCCGGGGCCAACATGCTGCAGGGCTGGAACGGCAACGACGCCCTCTTCGGCAGGGCCGGCAAGAACACCCTCACCGGCGGCGCCGGGGCCGACCGCTTCACCTTCACCGCCTTGAGCGACAGCGTGGTCGGCGCCAATGCCGATCGGATCACCGATTTCAGCCATGCCCAGGGCGACCGCATCGACCTGGCAGGGATCGACGCCCGGACCAATGTCGCCGGCGACCAGGCCTTCAGCTTCATCGGCACCGGCCTGTTCACCGGCGTGGCCGGGCAGCTGCGCTACGTCGAAGCCGGCGGCGTCACCACGGTCGCCGGCGACATCAACGGCGACAAGGTCTCCGACTTCCACATCACCCTGACCGGCACCATCACTCTCGTCTCCGGCAACTTCGTGCTGTGACGAAGGGGCGATCGGCGGCTTTTGCCGGGAAAAGCGGCAAAAATAATGGCATCCCCGCCGGTGCGCATACTCCATTCGGCTGACGCGGTCTTCGCTGGTCCCGGGCAAGACTGGAGGCAGCCTCGGGCGCGCCGCCGCCCCTCAGACCGGGAGACCGACCATGGGCCTCGTCAACGGAACCGCGGGAAACGATATGATCCATGTCGCCGGCGACGGGGTGGTGGCCCCGCCCGGCTTCACGGACATCGCCCTGGCAACGGCCTTCAACGATACGCTGAACGGCCTCGGCGGAGCCGACGTGCTCTATGGCGGCGGCGGCAACGACCTGATCGACGGCGGCGACGGCAGCGACATCCTGGTGGGTGGCATCGGGGCCGACACGCTCCTCGGCGGCGCCGGCACCGACACCATCAGCTACAGCGGCGGCACCGCCGGGGTCGACGTCGATCTCGCCACCGGTCGCGGCTCTCTCGGCGACGCCGAAGGCGACACGCTCTCCGGCGTCGAGAACGTCCAGGGCACCAACAGCCCCGGCGGCGACGGCCTGTACGGATCCGCGGTGGCCAACACGCTCACCGGCCTGGGCGGCGACGACACTCTTCTCGGGCTGGACGGCAACGACATGCTCCTCGGCGGCGACGGTGACGACTACATGCGGGGCGGTGCCGGGGCGGATCGGCTCGACGGCGGCGCCGGCATCGACCTCATCAATTACCACTTCAGCACCGCCGGGGTTGCGATCGATCTCAGCACCGGCCGCTGCAGCGGCGGCGACGCCCAGGGCGACACGCTCTCCGGCATCGAGGACATTGGTGGCAGCGGGCGCGACGACACCCTCACCGGCTCCGCGGTCGCCAATCTCCTCTACGGCCTTGAAGGGAACGACGTCCTTTCCGGCCTGGGCGGCGACGACGAGCTTGCCGGCTACATCGGCGACGACGTGCTCCGCGGCGGCGCCGGGGCCGATCTGCTGATGGGTGACACCGGCATCGACCTCGTCAGCTTCTACGGTGCCGCAGCGGCAGTGTCGGTCAGCCTGGGGACCGGCACAGGCGCTTTTGGCGACGCCCAGGGCGACACCTATACCGACATCGAGAATGTCAATGGCGGCACGGCTGGTGACAGGATCGTCGGCAACACCGCCGCCAACGTCCTGAACGGCTATGAAGACGATGACAGCCTGTTTGGCGTTGAGGGCGACGACACGCTGCTCGGTGGCGCCGGCGACGACGCCCTCCAGGGCGGCGCCGGGGCGGATCGTCTCGACGGCGGCGCCGGCATCGACACCATCGACTACTTCGGCAACGCCGGGGTGACGGTCAATCTCAGCACCGGCCTCGGCAGCGGCGGCGACGCTCAGGGCGACGTGATCTCCGGCATCGAGATTGTGTGGGCCGCCGGATATGACGACACACTCATCGGATCCTCCGCCGCCAACCGCCTCATGGGAGCTGGCGGAAACGACACCCTCAGAGGCCTCGGCGGTTCCGACACGCTGATCGGTGCCGAGGGCGACGATACGCTGCTCGGCGGCGACGGCGACGATGTCCTCTATGTCGGTGCCGGCGCGGATGTGATGGATGGCGGCGCCGGCCGCGACACCTTCATGTTCGCCTATGCCATGGTGGCCGACTTCCAGGCGGGCATGGTCGACGGCGCAATCAGCGCCGATTCTTGGGGGAGCCTTGAGGTGCTCCAGGGCTCCGACGGCAACGACACGATCCGCACCATCAGCTTGGGCTTTGCCATGGAGCTGCGCGGCAGCGCGGGCGACGACGTGCTGGCCACCGCGGTCGAAGCCACCTTCGGCGACACGCTCTCGGGCGAGGACGGCAACGACCAGCTCAATGGCGGCGCCGGCAACGACGTGCTTCGCGGCGGCGCCGGGGCCGATGTGCTGGTGGGCGCCGGCGGCATCGACACCGCCAGCTATTACAGCGGCACCGTCGGGGTCGTGGTCAGCCTTGCCAGCGGCGCAGGCGGCGGCGGCGAGGCCCAGGGCGACACCCTGTCCGGCATCGAGAACCTTTCCGGCAGCCAGGGCTGGGACAGCCTCTACGGCAACGCCGGCGCCAACATGCTGCAGGGGTGGAACGGCAACGACGCCCTCGTCGGCCGGGCTGGCAAGGACACGCTCACCGGCGGCGCCGGGGCCGACCGCTTCACCTTCACCACCATCACCGACAGCGTGGTCGGGGCGAATGCCGACAGGATCACCGATTTCAGCCACGCCCAGGGCGACCGAATCGACCTGGCGGGGATCGACGCCCGGACCAATGTCGCCGGCGACCAGGTTTTCGGCTTCATCGGCACCGCTCTTTTTACCGGCGTCGCGGGGCAGCTGCGCTTTGCTTTCACCAGCCCCGGCGTCACCACCATCGCCGGCGACGTCAACGGCGACAAGGTCTCCGACGTCCACATCACCCTGACCGGCACCATCATCCTCGTCGCCGGCGACTTCGTACTGTGACCGGGGCAGGACCGCAGCGGCGGAGACCGGACACTTTAAGAGCGCCTCGGCGGCCGCGCATCCTCCATTCGGCTGACGCCACCATGGTCGATCCTCGGGCAGACTGAGCGGCAGCATCGGGCGCTGCCGCCTCTTTGGACCGGGAGAGCGATCATGGCCATCGTCAGCGGAACCGCAGGAAACGACGTGATCCACGTCGCCGGCGACGGGGTGCTCGTCCCGTCCGGCTTCACCGACTTCCCCCTGGCGACGGCCGACGCCGACACTCTCTACGGCCTCGGCGGGGCCGACCATATCTACGGCGGTGGCGGCCACGACGCGATCAGCGGCGGCGACGGCAGCGATTCGCTCCAAGGCGGCGACGGCGGTGACTTGCTTTACGGCGAGGCCGGCAATGACGGGCTCTATGGTGGCGCCGGCGACGATTACCTGCGGGGCGGCGTCGGGGCGGATCGTCTCGACGGCGGCGCCGGCACCGACATGATCGACTACTATCTGGCCTCCGCCGGTGTGACCATCGATCTCGGCACCGGCAGCGCTGCCGGCGGCGAGGCACAGGGCGACGTGATCTCCGGCATCGAGAACATCCAGGGCGTCAACCTGTATGGCGATGCCCTCACCGGCTCGGCCGCGGCCAACGGTTTCTGGGGATTTGGGGGAAACGACGTCCTCAGCGGCCTCGGCGGCGATGACCAACTCCATGGCGGCGACGGCGACGACGTGCTCCGTGGCGGCGCCGGGGCCGATGCGCTGATAGGGTCCAGCGGGTTCGACCTGGTCAGCTATTACGGCGCCGTCGCCGCAGTGTTCGTCGATCTTTCCACCGGCCAGGGCTTCTACGGCGATGCCCAGGGCGACACCTTTGTCGACATCGAGAACGTCAACGGCGGCAAGGCCGGGGACGCTCTGGCCGGCAACGGCAGCTCCAACGTCCTGAACGGCTATGAGGGCGACGACCAGCTCTATGGCCTGGAGGGGTCCGACACGCTCATCGGCGGCACCGGCGGCGACATCCTGTTCGGAGGGGCGGGGGCGGATCACATCGATGGCGGGGCCGGCATCGACACGCTCATCTACGAAACTCTCTTCCTGCCGGCGTACGTCCCGGTCTATGTCGACCTCACCGGAGGCGGAGGCTATCTCGGCGATGCCAAAGGCGATGTCATCTCCGGCATCGAGAACGTCGACGGCACCAACCTCGGCGACATCCTGGTCGGATCCGCGGCGGCCAACATCCTCGTCGGTCACGGCGACGGCGACCGGCTCTACGGAGTGGGCGGCAACGACACACTCTTGGGCGCCGACGGCAACGACGATCTCCGGGGCGGCGCTGGGGCGGATCGGCTCGACGGCGGCGCCGGCACCGACAGTATCCTCTACTACTACAGCCCCGCCGGGGTGACGGTCGATCTCAGCACCGGCCTTTGCAGCGGCGGCGAAGCGCAAGGAGACGTGATCTCCGGCGTCGAGAACGTCGAGGGCACCGACTTCTATGGCGATACCCTCACCGGTTCCGCCGGAGCCAATCTGCTCCGAGGCTGGGGCGGGAACGACGTCCTCTCCGGTCTCGGCGGCGACGACAAGCTCGACGGCGGTGGCGGCGACGATGTCCTCCATGTCGACAATGGGGTCGGGCCGGACCTGTTGGACGGCGACGTCGGCCGCGACACCATCGTGTTCGACTGGGCCACGGTCTGCGACTACCAGGCGGGCATGTTCGATCCCCACATCCTCACGGATGCCTGGCTCAACTGGGAGGTGATCCAGGGCTCAGCCGGCAATGACGTGATCCGCACCGTCAACATGGGCTTCGCCGTGGAGCTCCGCGGCGGCGCCGGCGACGACGCGCTCGCCACCGCGGTCGACACCGCCTTCGGCGACACGCTGTCGGGCGAGGCCGGCAATGACAGCCTCAACGGCGGCGTCGGCGACGACGTCCTCCGCGGCGGCGCCGGGGCCGATGTGCTGGCGGGCGCCGCCGGCACCGACACCGCCAGCTATTACAGCGGCACCGTCGGGGTTGTGGTCAGCCTTGCCAGCGGCCTCGGCGGCGGCGGCGAGGCCCAGGGCGACACGCTGAGCGGCATCGAGAACCTTTCCGGCAGCCAGGGCAGCGACAGCCTCTACGGCAACGCCGGCGCCAACGTCTTGCAGGGCTGGAACGGCAACGACGCCCTCTTCGGCCGGGCCGGCAAGGACGCGCTCAGCGGCGGCACCGGGGCCGACCGCTTCACCTTCACCGCGTTAAGCGACAGCGTGGTCGGCGCCAATGCCGACCGGATCACCGATTTCAGCCACGCCCAGGGCGACCGCATCGACCTGGCGGGGATCGACGCCCGGACCACCGTGGCCGGCGACCAGGCCTTCAGCTTCATCGGCACCGGCGCTTTCACCGGCGTCGCCGGGCAGCTCCACTATTGGCACGACGCCGGCCGGACCATCGTCTCCGGCGACGTCAACGGCAACGGCACCGCCGACTTCAACATCACCCTGACCGGCACCCTCAGCCTCGTCGCCGGCGACTTCGTGCTGTAGCGGGGGAGAAGGATGGCGACCCCGGCTGGACTCGAACCAGCGACCGTCCGCTTAGAAGGCGGGTGCTCTATCCGGCTGAGCTACGGGGCCGTATCCGCTCAGCGCGGCCGCGGGCGGAAATTGTCGGCATAGTTGCGCGGCACCACCCGGCGCTCGTGCTCCGGCAGCACGGAATAGGCGATGCTCTTGCGCTCGGCGAAGGCGATCGCCTCCTCCTTGCTCGGGAAGGTCAGCTGCACCTGGTTCAGCGTGTCGCCCGAGGCGACCCAGCCCATCAGCGGCTCCGGCCGGCGCGGCGTCGCGGGCTCGTATTCCAGGACCCAGTCATGGACCTTGCTGCGGCCGCTCTGCATCGCGGACTTCGAATGACGATAGATGCGCGCCTGCATGGCTCGGCCGACCCTCTGTGTTCTCCCGGGCTGGTCGGGGCGGAGAGATTCGAACTCCCGACATCCTGCTCCCAAAGCAGGCGCGCTACCAGACTGCGCTACGCCCCGTCGGCCCGAACGCCGCAGATTTCCTATAGGCACAGCCTGGATTTGGCAAGCGGCATCTGACGGCCAAAAAGGAACGAACCGGCACCGATCGGCATGCCGATCCGGGGGCAGTCCCGACATAGTCCCGACCGGTGTTCCGCCGGCGTTCTCGGCACGGACTCGACTCGCGCGCCGCTCCGCGATAGAACATAATCGGAACATCGCGAAGGGAGGGCGCCGTGCCGCGCGATCTCGAGCAGAAGATCATCGATGTGGAGATCGAGGATGCCGTGCTGCGCAACGAACTGCGCTGGCGCGGCCTGCAGCTGGGCCTGCGCGAGGCCGAGATCGCGGCGCTGCTGGCGCAGGGCCTCGCCGTCGCCGAGCGCCACATCGAGGCGCTGTCGGTCCGGCCGTGAAGCACCGGCGCGGCCCCTTCTCGGAGGATCTCATCCTGTCCCGCGATCCCGACCGGCACGAGCGGCAGATGCTGGTGGACCGGCAGCGCGACTGGCGCGACGCGATCACGGCCCGGGCGCGCCAGGCCGGCATGACGCCGGGCGAGACCAATCTGCTGCTCGGCCTGGAGGTGGACGAGGTCGAGCGCTTCCTGGCCAACCGGCCGCGGGCGAAGCGGCTGCAGGACCTGGCGCGGTCACAGCGGCTGCGCGCCACCTGCACCGCCCATCCCTGCCGGCATCGCGGCTGGGTCGACCTGGACCGGCGCCGCTTCGGGCACATCCTGCTGCGCGAGCTCGGCGACCGGCTGGTGTGCGGCCGCTGCGGCGCCAAGGGCGCCAGGCTGGAGGTCGGCCCCGGCTGGTCAAGGGGGTGAGACGGCAACAGAAAGGCCGCCGTGACGGCGGCCCAGTTCGCTCGGAGATGTCCAGCATTAGGCCAGCAGGCCGCGGCGCACCAGTTCATCGCGCACGCCTTGGCCGTGCCAGGGCGCCGCGGCCAACCCGGCCCGCAGTGCAGATTCCTGCAGCCGCTGCGCCGGTGTGATGCTGTGCGGCTCGCCCTCCCACCATCGGCCGGGCGGCCCGGCCAGCATCTCGAAGCCCAGCGCGGTCAGACCGTCGATGTAGTCCGAGGCGCGCCAGCTTCGATCTGCCGCAACCGGCGCCGCGATCGCGACGGCAGCTGCGGCGGCCGCGCCCAGCAACAGGGCGCGGCGATCGAGTACGGGCATCAGGCGGCCTCGGCCTCCGGGCGCAGGCGGATGCCCCAATAGTGCATCGAGCCGGACCGACGCTTGTCGACGGGCAAATTGCGACCGAACCAGGCGATGCTCGCTGGTCGGGCCCGGTTCTGCCGGCACCACATCACATAGGCCTTGTACAGCGGCGTCGCGCCGATCGAGGCGCCGGGCGCCGGCTCGGTCGCCTCGGCCAGGAAGGCGCGCAGCTGCATGGGGCCGGCCTCCTCGATGTCGTGCTCGGCCGGGAGCGTCGGCAGCGGCGACCGTCCCCACAGGGCGATCGCGGCGCGGCGGCCGCGCAGGATGCGGGCCTCGCGCACCAGGTCGATCCAGAGGCGGGCCGCGTCGGGAAGCACCAGGATCTCAGCGCCAGGCCCATGGTCGTGGGGAACCTCGGCCACGGCCGCAGCCGCCTTGTCGTGGAAGTGCCGAAACAGCGCCTGATAGCACTCGCGCTTGTACAGCAGCACGCGCTGGCGCACCGCCTCGTCCTTGACCCGGCCCTCCTCGATCGTGAACAGCCATCCATTCACCAGGTCGAGGCGGAGGCAGGCCGTGTCCTGCGTCCCGCCTGCCGAAGGTATGGGGGTTATCACCATACCCTCGGAGAGGATCGGGTCCCGCCTGATGCGCTCTCGCTGCCCGTGCCACGCCAGACCGAGTGCCTCGCAGATCGGCTTGATCGCCACGTAGGTGTCGCCGTTGCGATGCATCGCAAAGAGAGTGTCGCCGTGAAAATCGATGGTGGTAACAGCCGCTCCGCTGCGTTCTCCATTGAAATCTTCGGTAAAATTGTCCATATTATTTCCCGTCATCGCTCGAATCTGGCTCGCCAAGTTCGAGAGGTTGAACCGAGGCGGTGCCGGGTGGTCTTTGGCGAGAGACCCGGTACCGCCTTTTCTATTGATCATCTCCATTCAGCCGGTCGGGTGTCGCCTCGATGTCGCCGCGCTCCCGCGCCTCGCGGGCCGCTTCGTCGTTGCGGCGACCCTCCTCCAACCGGAAGACGATCTCACCGCTGATAGACCGGACGTTCCGCTTTGCCTGATCTTCGAGCCAAAGCTTAAGACCCGGCGGCAGCCTGATCCTCATCTGTGGATCTACACTCCTCATTATGCCTCCATGGATGACGCACGGTGAGTCAGTAGCGCACCATGCGTCATTTCAGTCAAGGCAAATGTGAGGCATACGTGTGTCATGGCTCGCGACGATCCACATTTCAGACTACGCATTCCGGCCGCTATGAAGCGGCAGGTAGAGGAGGCGGCTGTGCAGAACAAGCGCTCCATGAATGCCGAGATCATCGCACGCATAGAGTCCAGCTTCACCTCACCAGCGGCGCCGCGCCTGGCGGAGGCGGATGCGGAATACGTCGCCGATCTGGTGGCCGCAAAGCTGGCCCGCAAGCTGCGCGGCACTAAGGGGGTCGTATGACACGGCACCCTTCGCGCCTCCATCGACGGCCCATGGCGGAAGCCGTAGGATAGGGGCGTTTCAGGCATGATTATTTTTGATGGAGTATTTCATGAAGATCGATTTCAAGCGCGCGGAGCGTCCAGGCCTAGCCTGCCGGCCCCCGCGCCCTCACATCCCCCTCAGCCGGGCCACGTCCTCGATCGTCCTGCACGCCTCGGTCTGGTGCTGCTCGCGGATGTGCCGCATGCGCCGGGTGCGCCAGCCGCACAGCAGCACCGCCGCGCCTATCCCACACAGCAGGACCAGCGCGACGGCAGCCAGGATGCGCATCAGGGGCCGCCTGGCTTGACGGCTTCGCGCGGCAGATAGCCGCCGATGAAGGCGCCCAGCGCGGTGCCGATCACGGCCGCGACGGCTGCCGGCATCTCGGCGCCGGTGCCGGCCAGGCCGAAGACCCCGTTCCAGAGCCAGAGCAGGACGCTGTCCAGGCCGGATACGGTCGCGGTGCCGGCGACGATCGCGCCGACCAAGCCGCCCAGCACCTTGCGGCTGATGTCGCTCCAGTTGCGGGTCACGGTCTCCATGGTCACTTCTCCTCGGCAGGAAGGGCGACGCGAGCCGGCTGGAACACGGCCCGGTTGACGGCCATGAAGCCCTGTTCGATCTGGGTACGGCCGATTGCGAACCAGCGCTGATCGACGACGCCCGGCGCCGCATTGGCCGCGAGGTCGTCGAGAAGGCGGAGTACGCGCTCCTCCATCTCCTTGTTGCGATTGACCAGAGCGACCTTGTCGTCGCTCTGCGGCCGGTAGCCGGCGACCGGCAGGCCTTGGTGTTCAGCCATACGGATGCCCTCCTTGGGCATGAAAAAGCCCGGCGACGGCCGGGCGGGTTGATGGAGATTCATCGGCGTGCTGTGAATTTGCGCTTGACATCTGTGCGATAAAATCGCACATTATACCCATGACGCGACGGGGACGGCCCGACGCAAGAGGCCAAGGGGCAGAGAAATGACCAAGACCCTTCAGGACCTGTACTTCGCGCTGACCGATAACGACGGCGTGAGCCCGGAGTACGACGCGCGGCGCGCCGCCAAGATCACCGAAATCGCCGACCACATCCGCGATCATCTGCACCGCCCGGAGCTGGCTGAGGGCTTGGCCGAGCGAGTGATGGCGTCGGCCGAGGAAATGGGCCGGATCTATGGCGATGAGGTTGGCGGCGAGATCCGCGGACACCTGACGACGACCGGTAACCCGCTGGTCATCTGATGGTCACTCCCTTCGCCCTTCTGGTCCAGCGCGGCGGTCTCTCCCAGCGGGAGGCCGCCGCCTATCTCGACCTGTCGGCCAGCTCGATCGACAAGATGGCGCGTGGCGTGCGGACGGCGCCATCTGGCGTCCTGGCCGACCTGCGCGCGCTCATCGCCCGGATCGACCGCGCCGCGGCCGAGGCTCTGGCTGAGATCCTCCGCGCGCCGAGCGGCGCCGAGGTCGAGATCGGCTATGCCGTCGACGACGAGGAGGCCATGTCGCTCGATTGGCCATGCGTCGGCGCGCATCTCGCGGTGCTGCGCGAGATCGTCGCCGGGGCGCCGGACCATGTCGTTATCCGCTTGGTGCCGCGCGGGAGCACGCCGGCGACGGCTGCCGCGACGGATGCACGGGAGGGCAGGCGATGAAACGGCCTCCCATTCTCGACGACCCGATGGAGACGATCATCGCCGCCGCGCTCGATGCGGCAGGCATCGCGTATAAGCACGACCGAGTCGACGCCAAGGCCTCGCAAGGCTTGGATTTTTACCTGCCGGAGATGGACCTTTACATCGAGGTCAAGCAATTTCATTCCGACCGAATCGCCGAGCAGATGTCCCGCGCGCCAAACGTGATCGCCATCCAAGGTATCGGCGCCGCCGTGGCATTCGCTCGCATGCTCGGAGCAGTCAAGCGGTTCTAATCTTCATTGGGCCTCCAACTCCGCCAGCGCATCCCGCACCAACTCCCAGGTGTCGCCATCAGCGATGCTGCTGGTCACCAAGCCATTCGCGGACTGAAAGCGCCGGATCGCCTCCGCCGTCAGCGGGCCGAGGTCGCCGTCGACCCGAAGCTTGGGCTTGGCACCGAGGCGGTTCAGGGCGGATTGCAGGGCTTTGGTGGAGTGGTCGGGTTGGGAAGGCGGCGCCGGCCATACCGTTTTCGCCAGCGCGATCAGCGCCAGCCGCTCGCCTTCGCCATTCGCCGGCTTGCTGGAATTCGGGTTGCCGCGGTTGATGGCCCGGCCGATCTTCACGCCCTCATCGGCATCAGCCAGCGCCGACAGCCCGTGGTCTGCCCAGTAGATGCAGGCCGAGAGCACGGCGAGCCCGGGCTGCGCCAGACGCTGCGGCTCGGTCGCCAGCGGCAGCGCCAGAGCCTTGCCGAGCCTGGTGTAATTCGCCCGGCCAGTCGTCTGAAAGATGCCGCGACCGCGGAACAGGCGGCCGTCTCCGGACTGGGTGTTGCCCAAATCGGAGCGGCCTTCATATGCCTCGCCGCTGGCATACTCGGTCAGCGCCACAAGGCCGTCGGTTTCGTGCACCGCCTGCGCCATGAAATGCGCGATCCGCAGCGGCGTGTCGATCTCCCACGCCGGCAGCAGCACCGACAATGCCGCGGCCAGCCGGTGGCAACGGTCGTACGTGGCGTGCGGCCCGAGCTTGAGCATCTGGTCGGCGGTGATCATGGGGCTCTCCTACTTGGTAGCGCCGCGCCGGAAGGCGCGCACAGCCGCGGCCCGGCGCCCGTCGCATTCGGCGATGACCGCCTCCGCCTTGGCCTGGTCGCGCTGCCGCGCCTCGATCTGCTGAGCAGCATCGGTCGGCAGGCTGATCGGCTCCCAGGCCGGCGGCTCGCATTCGACCCTCGACGCATCTGGCACGCGCGGCCGGTCGACCGGCGCCATCACGGGCTTCTCGACGATGGTTGGGCTGCTGCACGCGGCCAGCAGCAGGGCGGCGGCCAGGACGCGGATCATCGCTTCGGCCCGGCTGGCTTCAGCAGGCCGTTCACCGTCGTCTCGATCGTGTTGACGCGACCGGTCAGGGTGTCGACATCGGTGCGCAGCGTCTGCGCCTGGCCGGCGGTCGCGAACCCGGCCTGCGCCTGCTTCATCACCTCCTGCGCCTTCTTCACGGCGTCGACGTCGGTCACGAGCTGGCTGACCTGGCCGGGCAGCTTGTTGAACGTCGCGAGCGTGTTGACCACCCAGCCGACACCGAGCGCGATGCCGGCGCTCATCACCATGTTGATGGCGCGATAGGTCCAATCGGCACGCTTTCCGGTGTCCGGCATGCTGGCTTCCTCCCGGGCATAGAGAAGCCCGCGCGAGGCGGGCGTGACAGATCGGGGCGGCGGGGCTATGATCGCCCCAATATTCTCAACCTTTTGGAGCAAGCCCGCATGGAGCGGAGTTTAGACCAGTACGGCGTTTGGGCACGGCCGGAGCATCTTCCATTCGACAACCTCGACTTCACCGACCCTGGCTCATGGCTTGCGCTCGCGGCCGTGGCCCTGGCCTTTGCGCTACTCGTCCACCTTCTGCGCGGGTATCGGTGAGTCTGATGCGGGAGGGCTGAAAAAACTCAGCGCTTGGTTCCGCTCGTCCAGGTCCGCCAGCTCGATCGCCATGAGTGCCCACCGCGGCGAGAGGAGCATCACGTCGCACACAGAGCCGTCCGGAGCCGGGCCGGCGCTGTGTCCAATGCTCTCATCCGGATTCAGGCCACGCTGCCGGCACAGCACACGGGCCGCGCCCTCATATCGTCTCCAGTCATCAGGTCCAGGCATGGCTTCCTCATTTAATTGTGCGGCCGACTATATCACGTCGGGCTGACAGTAATGGTAACGCCGTGCACGTCCAGCATGTGGTCGGCGGCGACCTGCATAGCGGAGCGGATTTCCGCCGTCGTCATAGTGCTATCATAGAATGCGCAGGCACCTACGGTGCAGGGAGGCCCCGTAACGGCTCCATCCGTGTTATCGTTGAGAAGTACCGGCGTTGTGATAGCTAGTTTCGGTCCAGTAAAGAACGTGGGCGTGACGCTGTTGTTATTGGACCCGGCGTAGTTGATCCAGATGAAGGCCGCGACAGACGAGAGAGGACTATGTGTCCGGAAGCCGACAATATACCAAGTATTTTTCGCAATGACCATGGCCGGCGCGACGAGTGTCGTTAGGACAGTACCGCCAGGATCTTTAACCTGTAGCTGCATAGCACTGGCGGCGTTGTTCCACCTGAGAGCGAAGCCGCGATTTTCCGTAGGATGCCGGCAACTGAACAGGAACCCATCGGCGGCAGCGGATGTAGCGATCTTGAAGGCGATGATACCTGAGACTTCCGGGTTGGGCGGGATTAGGCTAAACGACAGGCCGCTAGCTCCACCGGGGAGAGCCCAACCCTCGGTGGTCGGCGCCGGGAATGAGCCGGTGATGTCGTGGCCGTTGTCGGACTGGTCGCCCTGGCTCGTGAAGTCGTATGCGGCGATGCAGTTGGGGAGATCGGCGAGCGGGTTGTCACCCCAATAGGCCGGCATGCCGGGGCGGGTGACGGTCGACGGAAGCTCGATGCGAATCGACATTGGATCCTCTCAGGTTAGGCGAATTGGACTTCGTGGTGTGGGAGCCAGTTGCCGCCGCCGTCACGCAGCACCGTGCGCGGCATCGTGGCGTAGTTGTCCACCCGTGGAGTGGCGGCGTAGCCGACCAGACCGGCGCGAACTTTCGGGGCCGTCGAGACTGCACGCCCGAAGGTGAATTGCGCCGCTGTGCCGCCGCCAACCAAAGCCGCAGAGCTGATCGGAAGCGCGCCGGCACCGTCCAAGGCCGTGTAGCCCATGTGGCCGGGGTCGGTGACGATGCTGGTGTCAATCGAGACCGTGCCCTGCGGGATCTTGAACGGCACCGTCAGGGTGGTGCCGTCCCAATCTACCTCCGCACGGTCTGGCCACAACGGAGTCCATCCGCCGCCGAAGACCTGCTTCATCAACGCCTTGGCGAGATAGAGGCGGCCGAGGTCATGATAGCCCTGGCCGTTGAAGTGGACGCCATCGACATAGTGCGGCTTCAACTGGTAATTCGGACAGGCGACTGTGAACCTATCCGGGAAATCATCCATCGCCTTGCCCTGCGCGAGCACAGACTGGATTTGCCCTGCCAGGAACGAACTGTGCATGTTCATGATGAACGGGATGGTCCGCGCCTGCCCGACACCCGCAAGGCCAGTGAGGGGTCGAACGTCGGTGTCGATGTCGGTCTGCCACTCCAGAAGGTCGGCGTAGTAGGTGGCACTGGCGGCATCGGTCTCGCCGTGGACCAGGATCACGCCCGGAACATAGGGCACATAGAGTTTCGCACGGGCGACGGTGCAGATCTTGGTGATCGCGGCGATCAGGTTGGTATAGGCGTTCGTGCCCTTCTTGAGTCCGGAATAGCCAATGCCAGAACGACCCACGTTCAAGAACAGGCAGCGCGGGCGGAAGCCGTGCATGTTGTCGAAGCACTCGCTGACGATGCCCGGCCCCATGCCCTCGGATACTGTCAGGCCGAGCACCGGGCCGGCGACGCCTGACATTGAAATGAGGGGGTCGAAATCGGCGATCGTGGCCGGGTTGAGCAGATCGTCGGCAACGCCATCACTCATGAGGCCCAGGCGCACGTCCAGCCCCTCAACTTTGAGGATGTGTTCCGGGTGCGGGTTGGTAAGGCCGAGCGTCAACGGAGTGCCCAGCACGCCGACCGAAAGGCTTTGACCTATGACCGGGATGATGAACAGAATTTCTTCCGCACTCGGAACAGTGTATTTCAGGGAGCGATGGATCGCGACGGCGGTAACAACATTCGAAATATATGGACGGTCAGTAATCGAGTAAATGCGACCAGCTCTCTTGTCGGCGCGGTACAGGAATTTGTACGGAGCATCTAGGCCAATGACTAGGGACGGCCCAGCCGGGCCAGCCTCATAGACCTTATCATCCGTTCCGAGATACACGGGGGAAAGCTGCGACGGGTCATTGGCTCCGCTCGCGTCCGCGATCGCCTCGACTTCCTCAGTCTGCTGGGGGTTGAGCCCGCCGACCGGATAGCCATCCGGGCCGATGCCCATGAGCATCTTCCCGAATCGATTGAGGATGGCGAGCGGATAGGGCGACGTCGTGAAGTCGAACTTCACGCCCAGCAACTCGTAAAAGCCATCCTTCCGGCCCGCCAGGAAGACGCGATTGGTGGTGGTGACAATGGCCCAATCGTAGATCGGGTGGGTCGGGTCCGAGCGCAGAGTGAAGCCGAAGAACTTCAGGCCGCCGACAAGCTCCAGGATGTTTCCCATGAGGATATTGGTGGCGTCAGCCAGCGGGCCGGCAATGGCCATGGCGGCATCGGCCGTGACCTTGACCGGAGTGATTCGGTCGACCCCATCGATCCATTCGTTGCCGGCGTCATCCCACACCCACACGGTCGGATAGTTGTTGGCCTCGACCGGGTCGGCATAGAGCAACGCCGGCTGCCCGTCCTCCTGGGTCAGGTCGGCATCCATCGCCGCCTTGTTGGGGTAGGTCTTCATCCCGGACGCCTCGGCGAGAGCCTGGATGAAACGCAGCAGGCGGCGGATGTCCTGCTTCGCCGGCTCCTTCACGGTGCCGTCCAGATTGAAGTCTGCCCACACCTCATCGACGGTCGGAATCGCCATGACCGGGTTACTCCATCAGATTGTCGAGTAGCCGCCGGGGCGGCGAAGGATCAGGGGACGGCGCCGATCGCCTGCAAATAGGCGTGCAGGCGGGTGTGCAGGGCCAGGATCTTGGTGTTGTCGAAATAGCCGCCGAACGCGACGACGCCGAGCGGGATGTTGCTCACCGCCGAGCCGGTGCCGTGCAGCGCCCGGAATGTGGCGTTGCCGACGGCCGTGCTGGCCGTGGTCGCTGTGCCGATCTGGACGCCGTCTTTGTCGATCTGCTTAGCCCCGGCACCAGAGGCCAGGGAGCGCCGGACCGAAAAGGAACCAAGGGTTGTGGTGTTCGCCGCGCCGACGAAGGTCGCGTCATTGACCCGGCCGCCGCATTGGTCGCCCGCGGTTCGCGGCGTGATCCTGGATGTGGCCCCTGTACCGGCGGTGCCAAGCGCGAGCGGCGGGTTATCATTGCCCGCAACGCTGGCCACACCATAGACGAGCAGCGTGGCCGAGTTCAGTGCCCAGTTCCCGCCGCCGGTCGACGGATTGTACAGAAGGTCGATATCGGACGAGACGGCGCCGGTATAGCCGCTGTCGACGGCGAACGCAGGCGATCCGGTCACCACGGCGATGCTGGCCGGCGTCTTGACATTGATCCGTGCCGCCTGCGCATCGTGCGCGGCGAACAGGAACAGGCCGTCCAGCAGCAACCAGGCGCTGTCTGTCTTCAGCCCCGCGACGAGCGTGTCGATCAAGCCCATCCGCGCCGAGCTCGGCCGCGGCGTCATCGCGTCGATATAGACCCTGGCGTCGGTGTCGAGCGCGGCGACCGTCAGCGAGACGGCCCCGGATGCCGCGCTCTCGTTGCCGCCGACCGTCTGCGTCGCCGTGAGCGCGTTGACGCCGTTGCCGTAGGCGGTCGAGGGCGTGACCGTCCAGTTGCCGGAGCCGTCCGCCGTGCCGGTGCCGACCTGCACCGCGTTGGCGTAGAGCTTGATGGCGGCGCCCGCCGTCGCGCCGGTCCCCGACACCGGCAGCCGGTTGTCGTTGGTGCTCGTCGGGTTGGTCGGGCTGGTGATCGTCACCGCCGCCGGCGACACCTCCGCCAGCACCCCGCCGGCCGGCGTGCTGGCCACGTTCGACCCGTTGCTCGAGGTCGCGAAATACCACCAGTCGCCGACGCCGGGCGTCTCCACGAAGCTGCGCGTGCTGCCGGGCCCGGCGAAGTATGGGCCCGACGCCAGCGTGGCGCCGACGAAGCTGTCGCTGCTGTTCCGGTAGAACCGCAGGCTCGCCGCCCGCGGGTCGTTCGGCTGCGTCGCGCTCACCGTCACCTGGCCGGTGCCAGGCGTGTTCGCCTGCGCCGTCAGGCCGGTCGGCGATGCCGGCGCCACCGGGTCGGCCGTGGCGGTGAACTGCACCGGCCCGGTGTCGTCCGGCGGCGGCAGCGGCACCCATTTGCTGCGCGACCCGCGCGGCCCGGTGAAGCTCATCTGCGCTTCATAGCCGGCGCCGTCCGCCAGCGGTCCGGTCTTGACCTGCCAGGTGTCCTGCGGCGCCGCGATCAACTCCCATGGCGAGACGTCGGGCGGCGAGGTCGGGATCGTCACCGGTCGCACCCGGGCCCAGGCCTTGTACACGGTGCGCGGCGCCGGGTCGCAGCTGATCACGCCGATCGCCACGGTGCCCTGGCCGTTGACCGCGCGATGCTCGATCGTCGCCGCCACGTTCTCCGGCATCGGCACGCCGCTGCCGTCCTCATCCGTGTCCGGCGGCGGCTCGGCCGGGTCCTGCTCGTCGGTCTCGGGGTTCCAGTCGAACCAGCCGTCATAGCTGGTGATCTCCATCTCGCACTCCAGCACGCCGTCGTCACGGATCAGTCGGATGCCGCCGATCTCGAAGATCTGGTCGATCTCCAATTCGGCCAACGTCAGCCGCACCCAGCGCTCGCCCCACGCATCGAGCAATGCCAACGTCCCGCGGATGCGGCCCTGCCAGGACGGCGAGCCCTTCTTCAGCAGAAACTTCGCCACGCGCTGCGCCTGGCTCTCGGCCGGCACGAAGCGCAGCGCCTGCTTGATGCTCTCCAGCCCGTTGCGATCGATGGCGTCAAGGTCGGACTGAATGCCCGCCTCGACTTCATTGAAGTTCCACGCCTCCGCGACATAGGTCACCCGCACCTCGTTGACGCGAGTGATGGCCGACTTGCCGGCCGACAGGTCGTACTCTTTGATCATGGGGTCGGTGATGGTCACGGCCGCGACCGGGTCCGGCTTGCCGACGTCCAGGCCGATCTTGCCGTCAGGCCCCTGCAGCAGCCGGCCGCAGCACGCGTCCAGCAGGTCGCCCAGCACGGCCTTTCGGTCCTCGGTCAGCTCGTACTTGCCCCAGATCCGCCAGCGGTTCTCGACACCGCCGTCCTTTAGGTCAATTTCGTCGTCGCTGTCGTCGGCCGCGTCGGCGAAACTGTCGAAGTTGATCCATCGCTCCTTGATCCCGAAGCCCCACGGCACGCGCGTGCCGTCGGCCGCGATCTGCACCCGGGTCAGGAAGTCCAGCACCACCAGCGCGCCGTTGTCCGACCATTCGAAGGTCGCCTCGTCGGCGAAGTCCTGCGCCACGTCGCGCGGGTCGAAGATCAGCGCTGCCTTCAGCACGACGCTGTAGGCTTGCGGCCCCCTCGGGAACACGCGGGCCTGGTCTTCCGCGCCGAGGTCGCTGTACTTCACCCGGGTCATGCACAGCCCGGCGCCGCGATGATCCGTGGTCCATGGCGGGTTGGGGATGGTGTCCACCACCTGGTCGGCGGTGCCCAGGTACTCGACCACGACGACCGTGCTGTCGCCGTCGCCGCCGAACTCGTCCTCCTGCCACCATGGGTCGTCGGTGACGTTTCCGTCCTCGTCCAACTGCACCCGCTCAGCGGCCAGCCAGCGCTCCTCGAACTCGGCCACCAGATGCGAGACATGGTGCAGCAGCCGGTTCAGGTCGCCGTCGCTGGTGCTGTCGTCGTACAGCAGCTCGCCGCCGCTCCGGACGCGGCCATATCCGCGGGTCCGCGACGGGATCGGCTGCTTGGTGGTGAGGTTGCCCTCCGCCATCTTCGGCTTCGGCGGCTGCTCGGCCAGCAGCGTCGTCGCCAGCGTGCCGGCGATCGAGGCGCCCAGGCCGATCACGGCCCAGGTCGTCGCGCTGAGGCCGATGAAGGTCGCGGTCCCCGCGGCGATCGCGCCGGCCGAAGCGGCGGCGCCGACGCCGACGGCGGCGAGAGGGATTGCGGCCGGCATCAGATCCTCCAGGCCGCGACGGCAGCCGGGCAGCGCCACAGCCCGTCGCCGGTCTTGGCCAGCCAGCCCAGTTGCCCGCGGATCGCCATGGCCGGGCCGTCGCCGGTCAGCACGATGCCGACATCGCCGGGCTCGGCCAGGGCCGGGTCGATCGCGGACGCCCCGACCGTGGCCAGCGATCGCGCCGCGGCGCCGCGCAGCCCGCCAGGCTCGCGCCGCAGCAGGCGCCGGTACCCCAGCCGGGTGCGATAGCGTCCGCGCCACGCCGCCATGGCGTCGCACCCGGTGCGCGCCAGCACCCAGTCGGCCACCCAGGACGTGCAGTCCATGGCGCCGCAGGCGAAGGCGGTCGACGCGCCGGCCCGGCAGTGGCGCGCGAGGTCGGCGAGGAGCGAGGTGCCCATCAATACTTTGGCCAGCCAATGCCGGGCAACGTCATGCCCGGCGGGGCAAAGCCACCGCAGCCGCTCGAATACCGGCTGACCGGCCGCAGCGGCAACGGTGCAACCGTTGCGCGAGAGTTGACCAGGCAGCACGGTCCATCGATCTCCATATCGGCCAGCTCGCGCTGCACCATGACAGCCCAGTCGGCGCGCAGAGACCGTTCGGAAATGCGCTGGTGTGAGTCGGATGGTGGTGGTTTCGAGAACCGGCGCGCAGCGGACATTGGTCCGTGAGCACCGGAAGCGGAGAAACCGCCGGCAGACGGCCGCACCAGTAGCGTTTCCGGGCGGTCTCTCAGTTCCGCGGCCATTGCAATTCCTTGTCCTGCAGTGTCGGGACGAAGACGAGGCTCGTGTCGCCGGGGTGCAGCCGCTGCTGGTCGCGGTCCGTCAGCATCGAGAACGGGCTCCGGCTGCGTTGCACGAACAGCGTCTCGCAGGGCAGCGTGATGGTGCGCAGGCCGGAACCTGTCGCCTGGAAGCTGGGCTTCTGCATGATCCAGACGCTCAGCACGACAAGGCCGTCCAGCGGCACCAGCCGGTCGGTGAAGAAGCCCAGCCTGACGATCACGTCCCGCCCCTCGATCTCATCGACATCCGCGTCCTTCTTGGCCGCGGTCACCACCGTCTCGTCGACGCCGGACAGGGTCAGGCTCAGCTGCTGCGACTGGCCGTTGATCGCCTGCTCCAGCCCGTCGATCGACTGCAGCGGGTTGCCGTCGCCGTCCACCCGGTGGCCCATGCCGCGCCAGGTGATGTCCTCGCGCCGGTAGGGGCCATCGCCCTCCCAGATGTGCAGCGGCCCGCTCTTGAATTCAAATGTCACGAACAGCGCCGCGCCGACCGTCTCCCCGTTGGCCTCAGCCCTGATCGTCTCGGTGAACAGCGGCATCAGAAGTTCGCCTCGACCATGCTGAGCGTCGCGGTGCCGTAGCGCGCGAGCTGCAACTGCAGCGACCCGCTGTCGTCGGTCGCCAGCCGCATCGGGCAGCGGGCGCCGCACCACAGCACGGTCTCGTCGACCGGGATGGCGACCGTCGGGTCGCTGGTGCTCGGCCGGATCCGCGGCAGCAAGTCAAGCTGCGCCGTCTCGTTCTCCAACTCGGTGTACCCGACGACCATGTAGAGCCGCCCGGTTAGGCCGATGTAGACGCCTTCCGGGATCGGCGCGATGGTTGAGCCGATCATGATCTTGACCGAGTAGGCGCCGGCCAGAGCTTGGATGTTCGTCACTTCCTCAATCACGACCGGCGGCGTGCCGCCTTGGACGAAGCCGGCACCGTCCGTGTGAAACGACTGATCGTCATAGGGGATGCCGTGGACCAGCGGCACGCTGTCAGGCGCCGAGAAACAATCGCAAGGCCCGATGCTGACCGCGTTCAGGCGCCCCTGCAGCTTTGCCACCAGAGCGCGGAGCAGGCGGATCGACGCCGGGTCATGCGCGGCGAAGGTCACGTCGGCGACCCAGCGGCCTAGCCCGCTGTGCACGATCTGCTCGCGCCCCGTGATCGTCTCTCCGCCGGAGCGAGTGCGAGCATCGATGCGCCACATCTCCGTGGTCATCTTCAGGCCGACCGGCTTCGGCAGGATCAGGAACGTCATCGGACCCGCATCCTCTGGTCGTCGACCCGATCCATCAGCTTGCGATCGTATGCGGCGATGCCCTGGCGCGCGGCCTGCTGCGACGCGGCCGTGACGCGGGCCAACAGTTCCTTGTCGCCGATGCCGGTCACGCTCAAATGAAGGTTCATGTCGCCGCGAGCCAGCCCATCGGCCATGGCGCTACGTGTCGCCGTCGCTGGCATGACGGTCGCCGGACTGCCGGGGATGAAGATGTCCTGGCCGCGCTTGATCGCCTCCTGCCCCAGCTCGTCCATGATCGTGCCCATGCCGCCGCCCAGCCGGTTGCCGGAGGCGGACGACCGGCGGAACCCGGTGCCGTTCATGACCCCTTGCGCCGCGACCCCGCCGCCTGCAGCCGACCCAACCGACGCCAGCCCCATGAGCCCGCCGGCACCGACATTCAGCAGCTGGTTGAAGATGCCGCCGAGCGGGCCCTGGCCGAACAGGCCCTGCAGCGCCAGCTTCGCCAACTCCAGCCCGACATTCATCAGCTTGTCCGCCAGCGTGCCGGCCGCCTGGGCGCCGGTCAGGATGGCATCGCCGACGGCGGAGATCGCGCCGGCCGTGCCCCAGGCGCTGTCAGTCGCCTTTTGCATCTCCAGGTCGATCGCCTTGGTCGCATCCGCCGCGGTCAGACCCTGCGCCGCCAGCGCCTCGACGATGGCCGGGTCGGTCAGCGCCGCCTTCAGCACCTCCAGCTCCTTCAACCTGGCGTCCAGTCCGAACTGCGGCAGGTTCTCGCCGGCCATCGACACGATGTCCGGCACCGCCGCCTGTGCCGCAGCATTGCGCTTGATCGCCGCGGTCTCGGCATCGGTCAGCGCCGCGCTCTCGCGCAGCTTGTTCATGTGGTCTTCCTTGGCGATAGCCGTGGCCCTGATGAGAAGCTCGTTCTCCTTCTGCGCCGCGCTGTTCAGCTTCAGCGCCGCGGTCTCGCGCTCCAGATCCTTCAGGAATTCCGGCAGCTTCGGGTCCTTCGGCTCCTTCGCCTTGCTGCCGCCGCCCCCGCCGCTGGCCGGCAGCGTGACGCCGCCGCCGCCGGCCGAGACCAGCGGCGCCGGCGGAGTGCCGCGCGGCCGCGGGACGCCGGCATTGTCCGGCACGACCTGCCCGCCGCCGCCGGTGACGAAGCGCGCCACCACGCCGCCAAGCTTTGAGGTCAGAGTCGACCACGCGGAAGCCGCCCTGACCGCCATCTGGTCCATGGCGTCCTTGATCCGACCAATCTCGCCGACGATCTGCGACGCGCTGACGTTGACGCCGAACAGGTCGAGCAGATGCTGATACCGCTCGGCCGCCTGGTCGGTCGTGATCTGGCCTTCGCGCAACTGCGTGGCGATGTCCTGGGCGCCCTGGATGAAGTTCGCCATCGACTGGCCGGCAATATCCCAGCCGGTCACGCTGGCAAGGTCCGCGAGCAACACGCCGTACTGCTCGCTCAGCGCCTGGATCTCGGCCGGTGTGCCCTGCACCGTAGCCACAAGATCCCGGATCGCCTGATTGGCCGAGACCATGTCGGCCTGGGTCTGTGTGATCTGGTCGCCGTTGATCTGCCCGAGATGATCGACCAGTTCGTCGACGCCGGCCGTCGCCGGGTCGAAGATTGCCTCGGTGCCGGCGGCGACGGCTTTAAGCTTCTCGATATCGGCTATCTTCGCATCGACAATGGCCCGCTGCTCAGCTTCGGCCTGCTCGGCCTCCCTCTGGCCAGGGCCTTCGGTGAACCCGGTCGCGTTGCCCATCACGTCGAAGACAGGCTGCTGGTCGGTCCTGGCGGCAGCCGTCGCGGCTTGGCGCCGGGCCAACTCAGCCTGCGCCGCAGCCAGATCCTCCTGCGTCGCCTTGTCGATGATGGCGTCGGCCTCGGCCTTCAGCGCGTCGGCCCGCTCGCCGCTCGCCGTCTTCAGCTCCGCATAGACGTTGCGGACCTTCTCCAAAGCCGTCAGGTGTTGCTGCTCGGCCGTGCCAAGCGTGCCAAGCGCCTGGGCCGTGGTGGCGGCCGCGCTCTCGGCATCGTCACCCATGGCCAGATAGGCCGCGCCGGCGCCGGCCGCCGCGCCGATCGAGGCGCCGGCGACGGCGCCCAGCGGCCCCAGGAAGCTGCCGGCCAGCGATCCGATGAAGGCACCCAGCCGCGCACCGGTCAGCCCGGCCGCGACCGTGGCAAGGGTTTTTAGGTTTTCGGCCAGGAACTTCAGTAGGCCGGCCGCGCTCTGTACCGCCATCGGCAGGTTGTCGGCCAGCAGCCTGGTGAAGGCCAGGATCTGCGGCCCGGCCTCGACGAAGCCAGCGGTCAGTTGGGCCCGCACCACCACGGCCAGCTCGTCCAGCTGCTGCTGCAGCGCGCCGGCGTCGGCCACGGTCTGGTTGCCGATGATCGCGCCCATCGCCCGGGCCCGGGCCGCGGCATCGTCGAAGCCTTTGGCACCCTGGCGCAGCACCGGCAGCAGCTTGGTGCCGGCCTCGCGGCCGAACAGCTTGACGGCCAGCGCCGCCTGCTGCGCCGGCGAACCGATGGCGGCGATCCGGTCGGCCACGGCGCGAAGCACCTGGTCGGTCGGCAGGATCTGCTTGGTGACACCGTCGCGGAAGCTGACGCCGAGGTCGTCGAAGGTCTTGATCGCCTCCTTGCTGCCCAGGCTGGCCTCGCCGATGGTCTTGCCCAGCCGGGCGATTGCGCCGTCCACCTGCTCGGCATCGGCGGCGCCGCTGAAGGCGAAGCGGATCTCCTGCAGCCCTTCGGCGCTGATGCCGAGCGATTCGGCCGCGTCGCCGATATCATCGGCCAT